>PXEI01000396.1 GCA_003564775.1 Spirochaetaceae bacterium | reverse complement strand
CCGCTGAACTCGTCTATAGGACTCAACTGGTCCGATGCGTATATTGGTCAGTTGCTGCGGGTTCCGCCCAACATAGGCTTTGGGCTTACCGTCGGGGCAACTACTATTCCCTACGCCGCACTCAAATCAGCGGCCGATGACCTGGGGGCGGATCTTCCAGGTATCGCAGATACACTTGGCTTGCCAATGCCGGGCTACACGGTTGAGGCTCGAATGGGCGGAATTGTCTGGCCCTTTGATATTGGACTCAAAGTGGGTGCATTACCGGACTCAGATCTCTTTCTGCCGAGCGGCTGGGAGTTGGACTACCTTTTGGTCGGAGGCGATATCCGCGTGCCGATTCTCCAAGGCCGTGGCCTTCTGCCGGTGGTCTCTGCCGGTGTGGGCTTTAACTACCTCCGTGGCGGCGTGACTGCATCCGGCGTTTTGGGAGACATTACGGTTGCAGATGTTGAGTATGGTACCGGCGGAGAAACGGCCAGCGTAGTATTGACCGACCCAAAGCTTGAGTTTGAGTGGAGCTCTCGTGTACTGGACTTCAAGTTGCAGGCCAGCAAGCGCTTCTTTGTCATTACCCCCTATCTTGGCCTTGGCGCATCGTATGCATGGAGTGAGGCAGGCGGTGGTGTGAAGTCAAGCTTGGAGGTCTCCGGCACCCCGGATGATACTGAGGCAAAAGAGCAAATTCTGGCTCAGTACCCCCAGTTTGACACCGACGGCTTTGCGGTCACCAGTGACGTGACCGGTTTCGGCTTGCGGACATTTGGCGGGTTCTCGTTTAACGTGCTCATTGCACGACTGGACTTCACGCTGATGTACGACTTCCTGGGGCAGAATATTGGTGCGACTACCGGCGCACGTATACAGCTCTAAGAGAAGCTACGTAGATGTAGGGCCCCCAGGATTCGTCTTGGGGGCTTTTTTTAACTTTTTTCTCAAATGAACAATCAGCGTGCACGTTTTGCATGTAGTAACCAGTAAGGGGGTTCTATGCAATACAAGTGGCGCGTCGTTTTGGTGGTTGTATTCTTGAGCGCGGGACTGGGAACTGCATGGGCACAGAGCACCGCGACGCTGGGGTCGGGGCTGCGCGTCATGCAGCACCGCGCGCGTGATCAGTTTACCGAGTTCGCGGACATGGGCCTTATTGGCCAGCCGGTGGGCGCCGCGGTGTTCATAGGCTCGCGCTACGGCCTCCATCTGGGAGCCGAGCTTGTGCGTCCCTACCTCGCATGGGTGGACGGTGAGCACCTGGAGAGCGGCGCGGCTCAGTATGGGTTTGGCGTCTCACTTGGCGTGGGCACACGTCACAACTTTTCGGATAGGCGCTTTCTGCTGGCAAGCCTGGGGCTGGCGGCCTCGGGGTTGGCCATAGATCATGAAGATGACGTACGCTACGCGTATTCTAACTGGGGGCCGGGCACGCAAGCGGCTATGTACTTCCGCACGCGGCACAACATTTACGCCTTTGCCGGAGCAGGGCTTAGCTATCATCCGGACTTCAACCCGGCCGGAAACACACGGTACAAGAGCGGTTTCTCAGGCGGCATTAACCTGGGCGTGGCGGCAGCCGCACAACCCCGGAGAACCTATGTAGTCAAACCTTGACAAAGCCTTTGCAATCTCCTGCGGCTCGCTTTACAATGGTGACCCGGAGGTTGATGTATGCAACAGGCGTTAGTAACGTTAAATGAGAAGGCAACTCATGAGCTGATAGGGTCACTACGCGAGTCGTGCGCCGACTGCAGTGAGTTTGAAAAGGCTCGCCGTGTTGCACGCCTTGCATTGGGAGCGGAGCCATTTGGCTCTACAAACCAGGAGACTCGCATTGGTTTCTGGTTTCCCGGGAGAGAGGCACTCCTCAAACAGGGAGCTGAACTTGAGCTTGAGGTGTTCCTTCCTCCAGATAGCTTCCGTTTTCAGGACCTGAAGCCAGACCAGGCACACACCATAGAGTTCACCCGCTACCGGCTTCCTATGGTTGGCTTTGATGAGTACCTGGTAGGTGTGTACTCTGGCCTGCCGGTGGGTAGCCGCGACAAAGCCGGGGCGTTGTACTGTCTGCGTTACGTCAGCCCAGACGGGAATGAGTTCCGTGTCCGGGACCCCTTGGCTTCCTCTACTCCCTTAGGTGTATTTGCTCCGCCGGAGGTCTACGACATGGCGGCAATGCTTGCCGGTCGGTCCGACGGGGAGTTCTTCACCGACTGGGCACGCGAGAGGTATCCAGACGGCTCGTATCGCGCGCGCGACATTGGCAGCACGCTTGAGATCCATGTTGGTACCGCCACCGCAGAGGGAACGGTGGCAGCCCTCACGCGCCGCTACCAGGACCTTGCCGGTCGCATGCGCGCTAACCAGACGGCGGGCTTGGATCTCTACGCTGGCATGGACGCCGCGGAAAGGGCGCTGTTGGGTTATGACAGCGTAGAACTCATGCCGGAGGTGCCACAGGCCGAGCGCAGCATGCGCGATTTCGGTGAGTTCTTTGTGGTGACCGCGGAAGGCCCCGCCACACGCGGTGGAGAACGGCTGGCGGAAGGCCCCGCCACTGTTCAGGTGAGCCTGCGCAAGCCAGACCTCAAGGGCTGGGGTTACGACGTAGTACTGTACGGGACCGCTGCCATTAACCCCGGAATGCTTGAGACCGGGCGTCCGGATGAGTTTCTTGAGCTCATAGAAACCCTTCACACAATGCCGGGCAAGCCGATACAGGTGGCGCTTGACTCGGTACTTGGCCATGCAGATTTCCAGGGGGCGGAGCTGCTGCGCACCTTTGACATGGACTCGCCGGAACTCCTGAAGTACCGGCACAGCCGCTACCTTGCCGGGCCCAACATGTATGGCCGCGATGTACGCTATGGTGACCCAACCGTCCGCGCCATACTGCTGGAGATGTACCACCGCAAGAACAACTACGGCATTGATGCCATTCGCGTGGACGGCGGTCAGGACTTTGTACAAGACATAGACGAACTTACCGGCCTTAAGATTCAGGACGACGAGTTTCTGAACGCTATGTCCACCGAGGTGCAGCACGTCGCCGGAATAGCGCGACGACTCGACATCAACATTGAGGACGGACGCCCCTGGCCGGACGATCTTAACTGGATATACAACTCAACCTATCTCTGCCATGTCTGGGAGCGGAACCTGCCTTTTGGCGACCACACCAAACAGTGGAGCCCGCTCATTTTTGCGCACAACGTCCATGCCAAGTTCAAGTGGTTCTACACCAAATGGGATCGTTTTAAGGATGTATTCAAGGAAGGCGCGGACTGGATCACCGGAAACTCAACCCATGACAACGCGCGCTACCTGTATCGCATGACCGCTACCACACCCAGCAGTAACTACATCCCCGGAGCTCCCTTGGAGCAGTACTATAACAACGACCTGGGGAGCGAGCTAAGCGAGGTTGCCTACCGCGCCCTCAACAACCCGGCCCTCACCGCACTGAACCTTGGCTTCTTTCCCGGCTCACCTATGTTTTTCTACAACTCCACCGTCGGGACACCGTGGCTGTTCTTCCGGGATCTGGGCGACTTTTACGACACCAAAATTGTGGCCGACGAGGCTGCGCCATTCCTGGTCTGGTATGTCCCAGAGAGCATGTATGCTTTACCGCAGCATTTCCGCCGGTGCAAGGAGTTAGGGTTCCAGACACGGGCCTCCCTGGTTGCAACGCCGGGCAGCAACGACAAGCCTGCCTTCCTGGATGAACTCAACCGTCTCACATCGCTCATAAAGACCGACGCCCAGATCTTTCTGTATCTCTACGACTCGCCTTCCGGTGCTGGCGGCTATGCAGACCGAAGCGAACTGGAGGCCGCGCTTGCGCGGCTGCGTAAACCACAAAGCGGTGCGGATGAACAGCGGCGCGCCGTGCTGGACCGTCGCATAGCCGCCGACAGTTTTGAGTCTGACCGCAAGCTTGGCTACTGCCTGGCCATGATTCCCACCGCCCGCGAACACCTGGCGGCCGACCGCCGTGAGCTCCCGGCCAAAGACCAGCCTGAGCTCATTCGTCAGGAAGAAAAACTTGGCTTGCTTGCAGAGCTTGCAGAGCAAGGAGACGGGACAGCGCTCCGGCTTCTCTTAGAGGGTGCTGCTGCGGTGGACGACTACGACATAAGCAGCTGGGCCTCCGATAAAGGACTACTCCGTGCCACACCACCACAGATGCAGGAGCTCAGCGCTGAGGGCTTACGCAGTTTTGCTCGCGCCTTCCAGCTAGATGCCGCCGAGATCTGCAACGTGGTTCACCACACCGGGGCCATGAGCCCGGACTTTGCCGAGTTTGCACTCCAGCTGCGCCTGTTCCGACAGGCAAACCCCTGGCTTGCCGACAACCCCAGCAACGACATCCACTATGATTTCTTTAACCGGAATGTGGTAACAAACGGCGCACGCCATCTTGGTGGGTGGAGCGACAAGGGTGATATCATAAACGCCAACACCCTCTACTACGGCTGGCGCAGCTCCCCGGACAAGGCGCGGCAAATTCTGGTAATTGCCAACATGGAAGGACGTCCACTGCGGCGTTACTCGCTGCGCTTTCTGCTCCCGGTGGACGCCGTGTGGCACCGCGTGCTTGTTTCCCCCGGCATGGCCGACCGCGCCCCGGATATTATTGACAGAACCACGGTACTCAAAGACTTTCGGGGTGGAGAGGTGCTGCTCTATGAACGATACTTGTAGAGTCGGAATGCTGCGGCGCGGCTTGAGTAGCCGTCTGCGGCCGTGTTGAGTATACTCGCGACACAGCAGGTGCCGTAGGTGTAGCAGGTACCGTAAGTGCAACAGGTCAGGAGGCAGCATGAGCAACTCAGCGTGGTGGAAGGACGCAGTCTTCTACCAGATCTCCCCACGTAGCTTTCAGGACAGCAACGGCGACGGCGTTGGCGACCTGCCGGGCATAACATCACGGCTGCCGTACTTTTCAGGCAGTGAAGACTCACTGGGAATAGACGCGCTGTGGATATCGCCCTTTTATCCCTCGCCCATGATCGACTTTGGGTACGATATCTCCAACTATACCGATGTCGACACGATGTTTGGCTCTCTGAACGACTTTAAGACCCTCCTTGCCGAGGCCAAGCGGCTCAACATAAAGGTCATTATTGACCTGGTAATAAACCACACCTCAGACGAGCACCCATGGTTTCTGGAAGCGCGCAGCAGCATTGATAACCCAAAGCGCAACTGGTACATCTGGCATCCGGGCCAGCCCCGCACCGGCCCGGCCAAGGCCGCGGGCAAGCGACCCAAGCGACCCAACAACTGGATATCGATGTTTGAACTCCGCAATGCCTGGTGGTGGGAACCCACAACCAGAGAGTACTACTACGGCAGTTTCACCCGCAATCAACCCGAGGTGGACTGGCGCAACCCCGAGCTCAAACAGGCAATGTACAACGTCATGCGCTTTTGGCTGGATCTGGGTGCGGACGGGTATCGAATTGATGTCGTGAACTGGTTCATTAAGGACGATCAGTTCCGCAACAACCCATTCTCGTTCAACGTGGATCCTGATCTCTTT
>PXEI01000190.1 GCA_003564775.1 Spirochaetaceae bacterium | reverse complement strand
GAGCAACGGGAAGCTGCGCGGCAAAACGCTTCGGTATTGTTACAGGGAGTACGATAGTGATTACTGGAGATCGAGCATCTGAGGTTGTGCGATTTGCCATTGCGCGAATGCGTTTCCTGCGCACTCGCGAACGACGGACACTTGCCGAACGGTGCGAAGCGGAAGCCTTTTCTCCTCTCTGTCCTTAACAGACCTGGCTTATATCATTGGGCGTCTGCCGGAGCTGCGAACATGGGAACCACAGGCCTTGTTGGCGGATGCCGTAGCGGATGCCGAGTACTGTGCTCGCCAAGGCATTTCTGTGTCGTGTTATGAAGATGAGGACTACCCGCCGCAACTCCGCACAATTACCGATGCTCCCTATCTTCTGTTTTATCGGGGTGAACTACCCTTGCAAGACCGTCCGCTGGTTGGGATTGTGGGTACGCGCGAGCCAAGCCGGAGCGGTTACGAGGCCGCGTACGAGCTGGGGCGCGATTTCGGAGCCGCGGGTGTGGCGGTCGTGAGCGGGCTCGCGCGCGGGATTGACGCTGCCGCCCACGACGGGTGCATTGCTGGCGGTGCCGCGACCTACGCCGTGGGCGGCGCGGGTATAGACAAGGTGTACCCGGTCTCTAACCGTCGCTTGGCCGGTATTATTCTTGACCGTGGTGGCGCACTTATCAGCGAGTACCCGCCGGGCACACCGCCGTTGCGTTACCACTTTCCGGAACGTAATCGCATTATATCCGGACTTGTCCGCTCCGTGGTTGTGGTTGAAGCTCCCGGAGACAGTGGTGCACTGATAACCGCCGACTTTGCGTTGGACCAAGGCCGCGAGGTGGTGGTTCATGAGGTTGGGTTGAGAACCCAACAGGGTGAGGGCATTCGCAAACTGGTTGACGACGGCGCTGCAACCGTAAACTGCGCGGCCGATGTATTAGCGGATTGGAGCGTTGTGTATGAGGGCCTAAACCACGAGGCTGAGCACGTGGGAGCAGGCACAGACAACCACCTGGGTATGTTCAATGGTCAGTTTGTTGGAGTGGGCAGGTCGCATGCCGAGGCTGCGGCGCTGGCTGGTTTTAGTCCGGCCCGTGCCGGTCGGCAGTTAGCCTTGGAGCTTTCGCAGGAGTTGGGTCTGGGGGTGATGGATGAGTGAACTGCGCGACTCAGTTGAACGGTATACGCGGTATCTTGGAAGCGTACGCAATCTTAGCACTGCAACTATCAGGGCCTACGAACGTGACCTGGTAGCGTTTACCGACTGGCTGGAGTCCGAGGGGATATCTGTCTCCCAGGTGGACCTGGTTTCCGCACGGCGTTATGTTGCCGGGCTTTCGCGGTCCGGAGCGGCGGTCTCTTCAATTAATCGTCGCCTCTCGGCATTGAAGGGGTACTATCGTTTTGAGATTCGACACGGACGTGCCGAAAACTCACCTTTTGATGCGGTGCGCAGCCTCAAGGGCGAGCGCCGGTTGCCAGAGTTCTTTTTTGGACAGGAAATTGAGCGTCTCCTTGACATACCGGGGGGGGACTTTGCCTCACTACGCGACCGTGTCTTGTTGGAGGTGTTGTATGCCACCGGCTGCCGCATTAGCGAGTGTTTAGGGATAGATATCTCCAACATCGACTTCAAGAAACGTCAGGTAGTTGTACATGGAAAGGGCCGCAAGGATCGCCTGGTATTCTTTGGGCCGCAGGCAGCCAAAACTATTGGCGAGTATCTGCCGTTGCGCAGCGCTCTGTTACGGCGTCGTGGCAAGACTGGAGTGCCAGCCCTGATTCTTAATCAGAACGGTGAACGCCTTACGGTGCGTGGTGCTGCCGGAATCCTGCAGAAGCGCATTCTGGAGACCGGAATTCTCAAGGATGCCGGGCCGCACACCTTTCGACATAGTTTTGCTACCCATGTGCTGGACGCGGGCGCGGATATCCGGGTAGTGCAGGAGCTGTTGGGCCATTCCACACCTTCTTCAACCCAGGTTTATACCCATGTCGGGCTTGGTGCGCTCAAGAAAATCTATACCCAGGCACATCCACATGGGTCACGGCGTACAACAAAGGAACTCGATCTAGATGAGGCAGTTGTTACAAGGATGGTTAAGTCATGAGTCAGTCGAACCACGGAAAAATTCGCAGCACGACAGTTGTTGCTGTACGCAAAGATAATCATACCGCTATGGCTGCAGATGGGCAGGTGACCATGGGCAACACTGTGGTCAAGTCCGGTGCACGTAAGTTAAGGACGATCTACGACGACAACATCCTTGTTGGATTTGCCGGTGCAACTGCCGATGCCTTCACGCTCTTTGAGCGTTTTGAGGCCAAGGTCAAGGAGTACGGGGGAGATCTCACGCGCGCCGCCGTTGAGCTTGCAAAGGAGTGGCGCACGGATCGGGTACTCAGAAGGCTGGAGGCTTTGGTGCTGGTTGCCGACCGCAGCAAGATTCTCCTTATCTCGGGTACCGGTGATGTCATTGAACCGGACGATGGGGTAATTGCAATTGGGTCGGGCGGTAGTTACGCCTACGCGGCGGCGCGAGCGTACATGGACAGTTCTACGCTCAACGCGCGCGAGATTGCCGAGCGTTCTCTGGGTATTGCCGGAGAGATCTGCATTTATACAAACGCAAACACGACGGTGGAGGAACTCCTATGAAACGAGATCTGCAGGATCTAACGCCCAAAGAGATCGTCAAGGAACTTGACCGGCACATCGTCGGGCAGCTCAAGGCAAAAAAAGCCGTGGCGATTGCGTTGCGCAACAGGACTCGGCGGCAGAAGCTCTCGGAAGATCTCCGCGACGAGGTAGCCCCGAAGAACATTATTATGATCGGACCAACCGGAGTAGGGAAGACTGAGATCGCTCGCCGTTTGTCTAAACTCACTGGAGCTCCCTTCACCAAGGTTGAAGCAACCAAGTATACCGAGGTGGGATATGTAGGTCGTGATGTGGAGTCCATGGTGCGTGACCTGGTTTCTGTGGCCGTTTCCATGGTCAAGACCGAGATGCAGGAAGAGGTGAAGGAAGAGGCCGAACGCCGCACCGAGGATGTCTTGCTTGATCTTCTACTACCAGGAGTCGGGAAGTCACGGCCAACTGACAAGCAGGGCGTTGCCGAAAAACAAGCGGCACCAGGCGCCGCGGGGGAACCCGGCGAGCAAGAGCTGCCGCTGCTGGCGCCGCATGGGGCTGCGAGCGAGACCGAAAGTGATGAAAGGTTGACAGAGGAACGTGAGTCGCGCACGCGCGAGAAGTTTCGGGAGAAACTACGTGCCGGTAAACTTGACGATAAAGAAGTAGAGATACAGGTAACCAAAAACGCATCGCCCGCAATTGAGATCTTCTCAGGTACCGGTTTTGAGGAAATGGACCTCAACCTGGGTAACCTTTCCGGACTGTTTGGCGGAAAGAAGAAAAAGAAACGCACTACTGTCGCACGTGCGCGTGAGATCATTCTGCAGGAAGAGATGGAGAAACTTGTCGACGCGGACCAGCTCTCGGAACTTGCCCGGCGGCGTGCCGAGCAAATGGGAATCATCTTTATCGACGAGATCGACAAAATTGCTTCCAAGGAGGGCCGCACCGGTGGGGACGTGAGCCGAGAGGGCGTGCAGCGTGACATTCTCCCGATTGTGGAGGGCTCAACCGTCACAACCAAACACGGTATGGTCGACACCTCTCATATCCTCTTCATTGCGGCTGGAGCCTTTCATACATCGAAACCGAGCGATCTTATTCCTGAGTTGCAAGGACGGTTCCCGCTGCGAGTTGAACTCGAGGCCCTGGAAGCCGACGACTTTCTGCAAATACTCACCCAGCCAAAGAACGCGCTCATCCGGCAGTACACCGAGTTGCTGGCGACCGAGGGGGTCACCTTACACTGGCACGAGGACGCATTAAGGCGGCTGGCCGAAATTGCGGCCTCGGTGAACTCCAAGACCGAAAACATAGGGGCTCGACGTTTGCATACCATACTGGAACTTCTCCTTGAGGATATTTCATTTAATGCTCCCGACCTCAGTGGACAGACGATACCGATAACCGCGGAGTACGTGGAGGAACGACTAGGCGAGGTGGTGCAGGATCAGGATCTCTCGCGCTACATCTTGTAAGACTCAAAAAGCCTAATATGAGGGGCTCAAGCGACCGAATATGAGGATAGAAGACAGGTACGGCAAAGGAAGGACGGAATGTTTCTGAATAACAGCTTCGGCAAGACGCTGGACATACTCCATCGAAGTATGGATGTAAGCAGCTTGCGGAATAACGTGATCTCCAACAACATTGCGAACTCGGATACACCGAACTTCAAACGGACGGTGGTGAATTTTGAAACGCAGTTGCGGGATGCCCTTGACTCGGAAGGACAACGGCCTAAATTTCAGGAACGGCTGACGAATGAACGGCATATTCCTTTTAGTCGGCCGGTCGACTACCGTGACGTAAGACCGCAACGGTTCTTGGACTATCTTTCGGTCTCAAAAAACAATGGAAATAACGTGGACATCGAGGAGGAGAGTATGAACCTGCTCACTAACCAGATGATGTACACCATGATGACGAACTCGGTTCGCAGTGAGTTTGCACGAGTGAATCTTGTCCTGCGACGTTGAGGAGTTAACTGATGGGAATGTTTGGTAGCATAAACATAGCGGCAGGCGGGTTGACGGTGCAACGGCTCCGCCAGGACGTAATTGCCGACAACATTGCGAACGTCAACACTACGCGGACAACCGAGGGAGGTGCTTTCCAGCGCAGCCGGGTTGTTGTACGGCCACGTGTGGACGGGCCTTACTGGAAGTCCCCGTTTGTACCTAAACAACTGGATCACGGTGTGGGTAAGGGTGTTCGGGTGGTAGGGATAGAGAAAGACATGGATGCCCAACCTAAGCTGGTCTGGGATCCTACTCATCCTGACTCAATCAAGAGTGGGCCGAACGAGGGCTATGTCGAGATGCCGAACGTAAACGTAGTAAGTGAGATGGTCGACTTGATATCGGCATCACGAAGCTATGAGGCGAATATTGCGGTTATTAACGGGGCTAAGTCTATGTTCCAGCGAGCACTGGATATAGGGAGGTAATGAATGATTAACCTAGATCCAAGTCAGGTGCGAGGTGATCTGTTTCAGCTTGCTAGGACAAACCAAAACCATGTTCCGGGAAGATTTGAAGTACCAACAACTGAAGCAGCGGGGAGCTTTGGTGAAATGGTAATGCAAGGACTCAATCAGGTAAACGCGCTTGAGCATCAGCACGCTGATCTTTCGGTGCGTGCCGTTGTGGATCCGGATAGCGTGAATCCACACGACGTTACGATTGCCGCAGCCAAGGCCGAAATGGCGCTCAATATCACCAAGAACGTGGTGGACCGAGTGGTGCAGGCGTATCGTGACATAACAAATGTACGATAAGACGTTTCCGTCCGGCTAACTCCCAACGGGGGTACAGTCGGCTTCGTTCTGTAAGGGAGGGGACATGAACGAATGGCTCAAAAAATTTCGTGAGCAACTCAAGAAAGCCTGGGCCGGATGGCGTCCGGTTCAAAAGGGCATTTTTCTG
>PXEI01000302.1 GCA_003564775.1 Spirochaetaceae bacterium | reverse complement strand
TCCGCATGAAACTCAAACTCAGGGACAAAATTCTTCTTCCGACAATGGTCGCAATTCTTGCAGGGTTGGCGGTTGTGGCCTGGTACTCATACGAACAGGCAGCGGCAGCGTTGGAAAACTCTTACCGGCAAGCTCAGGAGCAGTTGGTAGGCTCTGTAGCGGCTCAAGCCCAGGGATGGGTTCGCGACCGCCTTGGGGATGTGGGAATTGCCGGTGACAACCACCGCGTGCAAGCCGCCCTCGCTCCAGATGCGGACTTTGAGACCATTCGCGCCGCCAACGATGTGCTGGCAGGGGTGCTGGAGCGCTACGGGGTTTTTGCTTACCTGGGCGTCCTGGATACGACCGGCCTGGCGCGGGCACATTCCGATATCATACAGGTCAACCGACTCAACCTGTCACAGCGAGACTACTTTCAGGAGTCCATGCGCGGCAATGATGCAATTTCAGATGTCCTCATTAGTGCGGTCAGCGGTGAACCGGTGCTTGTTGTTTCGGTGCCCATAGAAGGGGCCTCCGGCGAGGTGATTGGGGTAATGTATGGAGCGGTTGAGCTTGCCCGGTTCTCAGAGGTGTTTATAGATCCTATCAGGGTTGGCAGTGAAGGCTATATCTATATGTTTGACCATCGGGGCCTCATTATTGCACACCCTAACCGTGACTTTATTCTTGAACTTGATGTTACGCAGTACGACTTTGGCCAAACCATGATGTCCGAACGAAGCGGCTTCCTTGAGTACATCTGGGAAGGTGAGCGCGTGGTGGCTGCATTCCAGGAGATTCCTCTAACCGGGTGGATCGTCACTGGAAGACTGGAACACAACGACTACTTTTCGCCAATGTTTGCTTTGCGCAATACCGTTGCCCTGGTTTCCGTTATTGTGGCAGCGTTTGTGGCCATTCTGCTGCTTCTCATTGTTCGCCGCATTGTGCGTCGTGTGACCGACACGGTGGACCGGCTCCGGGATATCTCCGAGGGTGACGGCGACCTTACGCAAAGACTTAATGTTCAAGGTGAGGACGAGATAGACAACCTGGCTCACTATGTCAACCTGACCTTGCAGAATCTTGCGGTGATGGTGGGGGCCGTCAAGAAAGAGGCGAGTCGGTTGCAAGACTCTGGCGGGGACCTCTCCAGCAACACGGCAGAGACCGCCTCTGCAATAAACGAGATTACCGCGAATATTGAGAGCATCAAGGAACGCATTGTCAATCAGTCGGCAAGTGTTGATGAGGCCCAGGCAACGCTTGAGGAGTTCGTCCGCACAATACAAACACTGGATGAGAGCATTGAGGAGCAGGCGGCCGGAGTTACCGAGTCATCTTCTTCAATTGAGGAAATGGTTGCGACTATTCAGTCGGTAACCAACAGCCTGAATCACAACGCCGACTCAATGAAAGAGCTCCAACAGGCCTCGGAAACCGGGCGAAGCTCCATGGAAGAGGTAGCGGAACTCGCCCGCGGTATTGCGGTTGACTCCGAGGGCTTGGTTGAGGCTGGTGACATGATTCAGAAAATTGCGTCGCAGACCAATCTGCTGGCAATGAACGCAGCAATAGAGGCAGCGCATGCTGGGGAGTTTGGTAAGGGGTTTGCGGTTGTATCGGACGAGATTCGCAAGCTTGCCGAGGAGGCCGGGTCTCAAGGAAGCACTATTGCCCAGGCACTGGGGTCATTAAAGGCCTCAATCGACGGCATTACCACTGCGTTGACCGAGACTCAACAACGCTTTGAGCAAATGTACCGCCTTAGCAAAACGGTTGCCGACCAGGAGTCAACCATTAAGAATGCAATGGAGGAGCAGTCTATAGGTAGCCGGCAGGTGCTTGAGGCCCTTACCGAGATCCGTGACGTGTCGGCAAAGGTGCGTGAGGCGTCACAGCAAATGACCGGCGGCAGCTCCGAGATTCTGGGTGAGATGAAAAGGCTATCCCAGATAACTGAAGAGATCAGCCAAAGTATGAACGAGATGTCTGCGGGTGCGGTGCAGATTAATCAGTCGGTTACGCAGGTTGCCGAGCTCGCAGAAACCAACGCGGATGGTGCTAAAGCGCTTGGTGAACAGGTTGTCCGTTTTCGAACGGAGTAACCAATCAACGTAGCGAAGCTTGTGCATCGCTGCTATGCTCTGAATCATGGCAACCTTAAGATATCGAGCCAGGCTCCTTACACTTCTGGTCATGGGGGGCTTTGGTGTCATGGGCGGTGGCTTGCTTGCCCCTGCCCTCCCAACCCTCATTGGACCTTTTGGGGTAAGTGCTGGTGCTGTTGGGCTGGTGTTGAGCGTGTACACCCTTGCGGCAGCCCTGACTTTGCCGTTTACCGGCCTGCTCCTGGATCTCCTGGGGCGACGTCCTGTTGCCCTTGGGTGTTTGCTCATAGACGGAAGCTTTGGACTCCTGTGCATGTGGGCCCCCAACTTCTCGACCCTGCTGCTGCTTAGGTTTTTGCAGGGAGTTGGAATTGCGGGACTGATACCGGTTGCCATGACAATTGTCAGTGACTGGTATAGTGGTGAACATCGGCTGCGCATTATGGGCTATCTGAGCGGTACTATCGCGGTTGCGGCGGTGGTTATTCCTTTGCTCGGAGGGCTGCTGGGTGAACTTGACTGGCGCTACCCCTTTGCTGTGTACGGGTTCTCACTGCTGCTTGCCGCCGCATTCTTTGTCATTGTACCGGAGTCGGGTTCTCCAACGCCGTTCTCGGAAATGCGAGCATCTACCGGAGCCTATATCCGATCACTCAGAGCCACACTCAAGCTGGCCGAGGTGCGTGAGGTCTTTCTCCATTCTCTGGTGCTCCATTACTTGCTGTACGCGCTGGTGACATTTCTGCCGCTCTTTCTGGCGTCAGAACACGGGCTGCGGGTTGGAATTGCCGGCGCGGCACTGGCCTTTCACGGTCTGGTTGCGGCTCTGGTTTCAACGCGCGCGGTTGGTGTGCAACACCTGCTTGGTCGGCGAGGCGCTCTGCTGCTGGGGTATTTGTGCATTGGCCTTTCGCTCTCGACGGTAGTCATGTGGCCTCAGCTGTACGGAGTAGCGCTAAGTTTAGCATTTTTTGGCGCTGGCATGGGCATTACCCAGCCAGCCGTGTTCCACTGGGTGAGCGGGGCAGGCCCGCCTGAACTCACCGGAGCGATTGTTGCGTTGTTCAACACCGTCAAGTTCGTTGGCATGACCCTGGCGCCGCCCACACTCCGTTGGGTGTTCGACTACGCCGGGGTTAGTTGGGCCTTTTACGTTGCCGCAGGCATTGCCGTTCTGTGGGCGCTGCGCGCGGCTACGTACCGTTACTCAAGCACAAATAGCAGCGCGGGCCTGTAGCCACCCTCGTACGCAACACGAGTTGTCCATACTGTGGTGAACCCTGCCGATCGCCATCCGCGTCCGTCGGCCCCACGCACAACAAACTCATACTGAACATCGCGCCCCTCGGTGAGTTGTATCTCACGGTCAAAGTTGAGCCTGCGTCCGGCTTGGATACCCGCCCCCGAACGAACCTGTCCGTTGAAGAGTTGCGCACCTGAGTCAGCATCCTGTACGGTAAGCCGTGCGCCAGCTTGTTGCGCGCCAGCAGCACCCCGAGGCAACTCCTCGATACCTTCCTGCCCGCGACCAATTTGACCCGGTGGAATGAGGGAGTACTCAGCGTCTACCGCAACGCGACTGCCGGGTGCTGGCCAACTCACCCGTGGGTTGTTGGAGAACAGGAAAAAGGGAGGTGTCATGGTGAGCGCACTGGTGGAAGGGAATGCCTCTGTGTAATGCAGGTAGTTTCCGTTTCCGGTGGGAATGCGTATCTCCACCTCCACCAACTCCGTGGACCGAACACGGAAATCTGGTGAGCTCCAGGTAAAGCTCAACACGGGAGGGTTGTTGCCGCGGCGTTGTACACTAACCCCAAAGCTGTCCTGCGCGAGCACGGTCTCAGATCGATATCGCCGCAGCGTAACCTGACCTTCGGGGGCAATCTGGCCGCGGCCAAGGGCATCGGCTTCACGCTGGCCCAGCTGCACGTTGCGGGCGTTTACCGCGACCTGCATGGTAAGGGTCTCGACTGCAGGAGGAGTCGGTGCTGGCGCCGGGGCTGGCTGAGGAGCGGGCGCTGGTGCCGGTGTGGGCGCGGGGGTAGGCGCTGGCTGAGGAGCGGGTGCTGGCGCTGGTGTGGGCGCGGGTGCTGGTGTGGGAGCCGGGGCAGGCGCCGCGGCGGGTGGTTCTGGTGCTGGCTCCGGTGTCGGTGCCGGTGCTGGAGTAGGGCTGGGCGCCGCTGCAGGTGGCTGAGGTGCCGCACTCACCGGTGGGGCTGCCCGACGAACATCAAGTGTGTGATTCAGAAGAGTACCGTCCTCTGCCCTCACCGCGATCACAACTCGCAGCCTGTCGGTGTTGCGAAAGGAAACCGTCGCTCCACCTGAGCTCCCTGCATTCCCGGAGACCGAGAGCGCTGGCTCACCGGCCGGAGACTCCAACGATACGCGTGCAAAACGGCTCTGCGGTTGGGCAACTACTGTGAACTCGGTTGCATCGTGGCGTAGCTCGGTCGTGTAGTGCAGTCTGTCGGTCTGGAAGGCAGGCGAGAGAGCTCCACCTGGAACACTCAGCGCAGCCAGAGAAGGGTTGCGGTCCGGTTCGGCGCGCACCAGCGTCAGGCGGTAGCTGTCTTCGCTGACTCGGTCCTCTGCCAGTGTTTCAATACTGAGCTCGCGGCTATCTCCGGACTCAAACCCAATTGTCACCCCCGAAGAGCTCCGGAGCACTGCTCCGTCCACCACAATGCGTTGCAGATACGGGCTGCGACCACGGGCTGTGATCTGCAGCTGTCGAGTTGAGTACGGCACCGTTACGGTATAACTCTTTGTCTCAGGGCTGAAACGTGGTTCAAATGATAATGCGTCGGACACCTGTACCGAGGCTAGAGCGGCATCGGTATGCGCCTCACGGACAACTACTCGATACAGCCAGGGCTCGTCATCTCCAGGAACTGCGACAGAGTACGTGACCGGTACGCTGAAGTCGTTAGGCGTCTGGTTGTTGATCTGCGTCACTCTGCTGCCGGTAGAGATTACCGCTACCGACGCCTCGGTATTCAGCGTTATACTCGCGACCAGGGACCGTACGTCTGTACCGGGAGGAACTACCATGGTGACCTCTTTCGGGTCTGGGCGTTCGCTAATTGAACCAGTTACTGGAGCAGTAAGCCCAGGATTATGCTGCGGCAAAAAGGTAATTGATTCCACCGGACCGCGGCCGCGTCCAAACAAGGTTCGACATCCGGATAGGCTGGCAAACACCAAAGTCATAGCGAACAAACCAAGTAGAACTCGTTTCATAGTATTCCTCCAAATCTCAGCGGGATGTAGTGTATCACGCCCTTTTGACATCGTCCAAAACTATGCACTGCGAAATAATTGGGCAATAAGAACAATTGGGCAATAAGGCTGAGATGCCGATAACCAGAAAGGGTCCACAAGCAGTGACAAAACGGAGTGGTTTGGGGAACTGAACAAATTAATTGCGAACCTAGGTCTTTGGCTTTACCATGCTCAAAGAGAGATCAAAGGCTTAGCATTGTT
>PXEI01000210.1 GCA_003564775.1 Spirochaetaceae bacterium | reverse complement strand
TTTCGCCCGGCCGCAAGGGCCACCGCCGCGCCGGACTCATTCACCAGCCGACCTTCAACATACACACGCGCGTCACTACCTATATCGACCAGCGCACCTTGCTGATACCCCGGCGCTACTATGTAGGTTCCCGGGCCCAGATCGTATCCTTCCGGCAGAAAAGGCGCGTCCACAAAGTAGGTGTATGGATAGTACGAACGCAGTCCCGGAGCTACAACCCGTCCCCAACGCTCCATAGGAGTTGCCCGCATGCTCCCCTCGGAGCGAATCTCAAGGCCAACATCACTCAAACTGGGGTCGCGTCTGAAAATGACAAAGGCATCATTTATTGGACGGCTGGGTGCAAACACACCGTCGGCGTAAGCCAAAGCGGCCCCCACCTGAAGGCCGCTCCGGTGGCGCCGTTCAAGCGATCTGTCCACAAAAAACTCACTGTCGTGCTGGGCGGAGGACTCAAAGTAAGGGGTAACGTAACGCACACTGGCGCTGCCGCTCCAGTCATCATAGCCCTGTACCGGGAATCCGGATATCCGTCCCGATGCGCTAAGGCTCTGCGCGGGTGCCGGTTCATGACTGCCACGAACAGACACTGTCGCGTTGTTAGCCGCAAGGTCCTGGCCGACCGAGGTGGAGAGCCGACCACCACTCAAGGTGTGAGTATACCCAATGAAACCACGGAATCCGGTGTTGCCGTCTTCATCCCAGTCGTAACCGAGTCGAAGTGAGAGCGTGGCTCCCGATGTAGGACTGAGCGACGCAACCCCGCTGAGAGTGTTTCCATCCGGATTCGGGCTCCGGGCCCAGCGCCGTTGGTAAATGGCCGAAAGCCCAAGCCGGTTCAGCACACTTTGCGAAACACTCAACCGCAGTCGCGCCGCGTCGGCCGGTCCTTGCCAGTCTGCCGGTGACGGGGTGCGATAGTCCGCATCCTGAAGGCGAAAACTCAGATTCACACGGGGTAGATAACGACGCCAGGGAACGCCAAATCCGTACTCAAGGTTGAGCGCCCTGTTGAACTCCACCGAGCTATCAGTTTCAGCGGCAAGTATTCCAACATCAGCCCGCACATTCCCAACCGGTGTAGCAAAGCCAGCGTCAAGCGCAGCCAAATTCTCATTGAGGGTGCTTTGTACTCCCGCTCCAAGCGATACCCTCCGACTGACCCCATACCGCAAAGTTGCTGCCCCGGCTGCCGACTCGCGGTCCCGCCAGTCAACCCCGACGCCAGCATGGTAAGAGAACTCACCCGGTCTCAGCAGTTGGGTGCTAAAGGGTTCGGTAAGGAGAATGATCTCGGTTCGACCAAGGTCGTCAGTAACCTCAAGCTCAACCTTGTTCAGTCCAGCGGCCAAGGGATAGTCACGCAGTTCAAATGATCCAGCCGGAAGCTGCAGCCGCTCTATTCGGCGGTCATTCACCCGAATCTCGATCTCGGAAGGCCGCTCAAGAAAGAGCTCAGTTGCAGAGGCTGTTCGCCGGTCTGTGTATGGGTCAAGCTGCGGGTCGCTCCGGACACTTGCACCAAGCACAAGCCGGGTACCTATAAGGCCCGACTGCGGCAGATCTGTGGTTCCGCCTTCCAGTCGGACTCGCTGTGATGGCCAGTCATACCGTAACAGAATGCGTTCCAACTCAACCGGGTCTTTTTCACCAGGGTCGCTCTCAAGCACGGTAGACACCCGGGCAGAGAGGGGCCCACGCGCACCGGCTGCTTCAACCCCAAGTCCGAGCGGGAGTTTGGACTCGGTAGTTCCGTTCTGGACAATGACCTGGTTTTCAAGAACGCCCCGTAGGTTAAGAAAGGCTGACACCCCGGACACCGGTGTCAGCAGGTCCGGATTCGGCCGCTGACGCAGTCCAAAAATAACCTCCCGCGGTGCCTCAATCTCCACCGACGGCTCGGCGCGCACGACAATCTCAATCTGATCAAAGTTCAGCACCAGACCAAGCTCGGCAGCATCCTCAACACCTAGCATTTGTGTGTCTTGATCTACCGCCTGCTGCAGTCGGTTATATGCAGCCGGTCGCAACCGGCCCCGGAGCAAACTCAGTGTGTCGGCATCTACCGCAACAAGCTCACTTGTGTCGGGGTCGATCTCGGAACGCACCTCACCGAACACCTCATCACGAAGCGCAAGCGGAAGAAACAACTCAATGGACACACCAAAACTAAGCGGAAAAAGAAACAAGACAAGGAACAAGACTATATGACGGTGTATCACACTCACCTTGGTGTACGCAGTCTTAATAGCTAAGACCAACGCCGCGCACCCGCTCCACCAACTCAGCGGCAAGTGGCAAGAAGTGGGTGCGAGATGAGCCGGCAAGCAGGTTTTCACCCTTAATACCCTCAAGCGCATCCGCAGCAACACGGTGCTGCGAATCATCATCCAGCCTGAGCTCTAGTTCAAGATTGCGCAATATCACATGGCGGCCACCGGAATTCTCAAACCTCAGCACCAGTCCAGCTTCATCTGCGGAAACACGCTCAAGTAGGGTTACCACGGGATTTGGCCCCGCCGCATTGGATGGAACCACGAAAACCGAGGCCAGGTAGCGAAACATGATCTGTATCGATCCTTGACCCGGTCGGCCACTGCTGCTTGCTGTGCCCGACTGCGTATCCTGGTCGCTTCCCGTTAAATCTACCGGCAGCTGTTCTGCAAGCAACCGAAAGCTCTGCTCACGTTCAAGATTCTCCGGCCCGGTATAGCGCACCCGTATATTCCGGCGCTGGCCAGGCTCCAACACAAACTGAGTAGGGAACACTGTAAAACTCTGACGAGCAGAAGGGTTGGTCTCGGTTCCATCTTCGTCAACGAGGCGCTGGAGCATCTCAAGCCGCATAGCAACTGGTTGCGACCCAGGGTTGTGGACCTGGAACACCCGGGAGCTCTCTGCACCGCTGGTGCTGAACTCTTGCGATATAGGCTGCAGTGTAAATGCGCTTAAGAGGCAGATGACAGAAACGAGCCCCGCAAGCTGCAGGGCTCGTGCTGCCGGGTATACAAAGCGGCGTCTATTCATGGTAACGGACCTTTGCTGTATGGGCCGGGCCCTACACCTACTCCCCAGCTATTTCAAAGGTCAGGATGTCTTCATAAGCTCCGGCGGCAAGAAAGTCTGCTTCGCCGTCAACCAGTGGTGTCACCACAATTACTCGCGGAACACCGTTCAAGCTCGTGCGTGCAGTAGCTGTGGTAAGCGTTGCTGAGCCGCCATCCAGATTCACCGTCGCACCATCATAGGTGAGGCTATACGGCGCAGTTTCACTGTCCGGGCCCAGAAGCGCCCCGCTATTTGCCGAGCTTAAGGTCACGGTGTAACCGGCCGCGTTGTTGCTCCGCTCATACATAGTGCCAAGTGTAACTGCTTCTGCGGTCACAAGATCCAGGGTTGTGTTGTCTTCCTCAAAACGCAGCTGAGTCAGTTCAGGCATGTTTGCGTTGATATTGACGGTGACAGGGCCGTCAGTCCAGT
Organism: Spirochaetaceae bacterium; assembly: GCA_003564775.1. Lineage (GTDB taxonomy): Bacteria > Spirochaetota > Spirochaetia > DSM-27196 > SLAA01 > SLAA01. The sequence goes on along the minus strand of PXEI01000210.1, from coordinate 2,103 downwards.
CCACGGTTTGGGCAAAAACGGGAGTTGCAGCCAGTGCAACCAAGATAGCAGAAACAGTAAAAAAACGAGTAACTTTCATAAAATCCTCCGACACTTTTTGGTAATACGTTTACCTAATTGTTTATATGGGTAGTATAACGCTAACAGTCAGGAAATACAAATTTTTGCTTGACAAAAACACTTGGCTGGAGGCCTGTGCTTGTGCTTTCGGTGCCGTACATCGTACCCTGAGATCTATGAGCACCACAAAAGGCGGGCGGCCCTCACCCGGCAGCTACTTTCCCCGTCTGAGCATTGGGCACCAGTTTGCGCTTGCGGCAGGTTTCCTGCTGTCGGTTTTTGTGGCCGGGACTGTTGGTTACATGGTTATTGAAGGCTGGAACCTCTCGGACTCCCTTTACATGACCGTAATTGCCCTCACGACAACCGGCTTTGCCGAGGTGCGCCCGCTGTCAGGGGCGGGGCGCCTTCTGACTATTGGCATTATCGTCGGCGGCATATCCTCAATTGCATACCTGGGTGGACGCACTGTTCAGGTGTTGGTGGAATCCTACTTGCTTCGGAGAAGACGAATGGACAAAAAGATCGCTCAGTTGAACAAGCACACCATTGTGTGTGGATTCGGTCGCATGGGGCGCCACCTCTGCCGGGAACTCTCCGATGAACAGGCCTCTTTTGTAGTTATTGATAACAATCCGGAAATGACCGAACAACTAGAAGGCTCCGGATACCTCTACCTGATTGGTGACGCAAGCTCAGATGAAGTCCTCCAGCATGCCCGTATTGAAACTGCCTCCAGTCTCATTGCGGTGGTGAGCTCGGACGCAGAAAACGTGTTCACCACACTCACCGCCCGCTCGCTCAACAAGGAGCTCTTCATTGTTACCCGCGCCATTAGCGAAGAGAGCACAGCTAAACTCCGCACCGCCGGCGCCGACCGTGTAATTAAGCCGTATGAGCTGGTGGGGCACCGCCTCGCACAGCTGGTGCTGCGCCCCGGAATTGTGGAATACATGGAAACCGTTGCACGCATTGGTGGTCGCGAGATCACGATAGAGGAGATTCACATTGCAGAGGACTCACCCCTTGCGGGACAGACCCTGCTTGAGTCCCCACTTCGCAGAGAGTTAAACATCATTGTCGTTGCAATTTATAAGCATGAGGGAGAGCTTGTGTACAATCCGGCTTCCAGTATGAAAATTGAGGCCGGGGACCGGCTCATGGCCATTGGCGAACAGTCGGGGTTGGAACAGCTTACCGTCTTATGCGCGGGTAGCCAGAAGAGATAGCGCTGGGTCGCATACTGCAGGCGCTGCCAGCGCACACCCAAAAAAAGGGCTGCCCACCTCAATGAACAGCCCCAGGTATGTGTAGTGTGCACCTTAGATTTTACAGCCGTCGGCTCTGAGCGTTAGGCAGGTAGTCTTGGTGTGCTAGCCTAAGTGCGCGCTCAGCATCCAGACAGTCTTCTCGTATGCAGCAAGCGCACCAACGCACTGGTCAATGGTGACCTCGTCGTCACTTTCGCCAGCAACCGCCATAATTCCGCGCAATGCTCCAATGAGGTACTGCAGGTCGGCAAGTACACTTCGTACAACCTCGTCGCCGCTGTAGGCCTTGCTTGGGGCTTCTTGCAGTTTGGAGCGCTCAAGGTACTCTTTGAAGGTTGATACTGGGCGCGCACCTATGGTGAGAATGCGTTCGGCAATTTCATCAATGGCCTCTGCGACGCCGTCGTACACTTCCTCAAGCTTGGTGTGCAGCGGAAAGAACTCGGGGCCCTCTACATTCCAGTGGTAACAATGAAGCTTCCCGTAGAAAAGGTGCAGGTCGGATAGGTAATTGTTTAAGGCCTCGGCTGTTTTTGCCGTACCGTCTTTTTTGAGTCCGATGTCGGATGTCATGTTTCGCTCCTTGCGTCGATATCGAGTTAGGTACCTATGAGAATATAGGTTGTGTTTCCGTAAAGATAACCATGAAGCCCAAAAAAGGCAAAGCCTGAACACTTCCTGTTGTAGGTCACGGTCGTGTTCCGGGCCTTGGTCGTGGTCACGGTCGTGTTCCGGGCCTCGGGCTCATATGGAGCTACCACTCTATAAGGCC
>PXEI01000105.1 GCA_003564775.1 Spirochaetaceae bacterium | reverse complement strand
TCGTGTAGAAGAGGTTGTGCAGGAAGTTCTTCGGCGTGAAGCGTTGCCGCCGGATCAAGTCGTTCGGTACATGCTCGATGCGCGCCGCAGGGGCCACTGGGATCAGTTCTTCCTCTATCTTGATCTAGAATCCCTGTTGCAGACCAATCCTGACCGCCAACGCCGTTATCAGCGCCTCTCGGACGAAGATCGACGTGACATGCTGAGTTCCTTCCGTCGAGACCTGCAGCAGGAACGAGCCGATGAGGACATTCTCCTGGTGCCGGAGAGCTACACAGTTCTGGAAACCAGTTACACCCAGAACCGAGGCACAGTGGTCACCGAACAACGGTTTCGCTTCCCCAATTATACTGAGATCAAGCGGTATACCTACACCTTGGAACGTCGCAACGATATCTGGCTCATTACCGAGTACACCGTGCGCAACATGGGTGTCGAGTAGCATGAAGGTTGTTCTAGTTGCCGAACGCTCCGGCCTGCGCAAACTTCTTTCCGACCATTTTACGCGCCTTGGGGCTTCGGTCATCCAGTACCGGAACCCAATTAAGGCTATGGATAACCTTGAAGAAATTGCGCCCGACATTATTGCCTGGAGCGCAGAGGACTACCCACGCCACTGGAAGACCTTTATCGCATTTCTTCGGAGTCACGTAGCCCGCGAGGACTCGGTATTTGTCCTTCTGACCGGGCCCAGTTTCACCCATGACGATGCCGACAAGGCGCAATACCTGGGAGTCAATGGCCTGGTGAACGAGAATCTGGACAGGCCGCAGGAACTTGAAAGGCTACGAAATCTGGTCGTACGTTACAAAGAGTTGAGCGACCTTCGGCGCACAAAACGGCTTGTCCCAGGTCCCAACGACAGAGTGGAGCTCATGTTTTCACATCCCGAAAGCTGGGAGATTGTCAGCGGCACGGTGCGGGACATCTCAATTGAGGGTATAGGATTTGTACCTCGTAAAGCAACTCTGATTGAGAAGCTTGAGTCTGGCGACATTATAGAAACCGCAACTCTACGCATTGGGGAGAGTCTGCTCAATCTACAACTGAGAGTCTACCGCAACAGCGAGGTGCTCAGTGTCCTGTTTCATGATCTTACTGCCCAGCATGCCGAAACAATCGGGGTCTATCTTAACGACTCTCTTGAGCGCGAGCTAGCCGCTTCAGAGTAGTCAGGCAACTGCCGAGTAGCTACAGAGTAGCGGCATAGTAGCAGACCGTTCATTTATTCCTTAACTTGACACCACGCAAGAAGCGGCTCTAGAATGAGAGCTCAAGCCGGGCCGACGCCGGGCGAGTATCTTCGGGATTGGAGAGGTTATGGGAGTTCAGCGTTTCTTAGAAGCACAGCCGTCTTTCGACATCCAGAAGTCTGCTACCCACGACAACTATCGCCGACTAGGTGTCGAGTTTGTTGGAACGCCTCGTAGGCACCCTTACGACTCGGATCGGATGGTACTGGTGCCGTCACCCTTTGAAAGTGATCGGATCTTCTTTGAGTTTCGCCTGCAGGATATCCTTCATGCCGAAGAGGTCAAGAGTATTGTCAATGATGAAGGCCGCAGTGTTCAGCTTGTTCGCTTCTGGATACGCCGCGGCAGTCGGGCGCTGACTATATCTCCTTTTGAGGTTGGTGCGTCCGTCAGGCCCAACTCAGAATGAGTGCCTTAGATTCCGCTGCTGGCAATGAACTCGTTGTGCCCCGCTATTTTGAACAGCTTGAGGGTAAAGCAGGCAAACTACAGTGTACTCTCTGCCCCCATCTCTGCCGTTTTACACGAGATGGCGTCGGGCGTTGCGGTGTCCGAGGTATGTCGGCCGGTCTCCCCTCTCTTCCCTATGCTGGACGAGTTGCTGCAAGCGCCATGGATCCTATTGAAAAGAAACCACTCTTCCATTTCTTTCCGGGTGAGCAGGTCTACTCGGTAGGCTTTTTCGGATGCAATCTTCACTGCCCATTTTGCCAGAACTATGGGATATCCCAGATATCGCCGGATAGCGATGTAGTACGTGACGCGGCTCCTCGGAATGCCAGTACCCACACTCGCCAGCACGGCAGTAGCCCTGCAATTTCCCCAGCCGAGTTGGTAGCCGCTGCCCGCGAGTCCGGTAGTTTTGGTATTGCGTACACCTATAACGAACCGGCAATCCATTTTGAGTATGTCCTTGAATGTGCGGAACGTGCACACGAGGGCGGGCTCCAGAACATCCTGGTGACTGCTGGCTACCTGCAGGCTGAACCAGCACGCGAGTTGCTTCGCCATATGGACGCTTCCAATGTTGACCTTAAGGGATGGCGCCCAAGCTTCTACCAGGAACTTGGCGGTGGACTGGATCCGGTGCTTGAGTTTCTTCGCATAGCCAAAAAGCTCACTCATCTGGAAGTCACTACACTGCTGATCCCGGGGCGAAACGACGACCACAGCGACCTGGATGAGCTCTTTGCATTTGTGGCTGAGCTCGGAACCGATGTGCCCTTGCACATTTCTGCGTATCATCCGGTACCAGGGACAGAGTTCGACGCGCCGTCTACTCCGCCGGAAGCCGTTCTGGAGGCCGTTGCACAGGCCGCTACACACCTGCATTACGTGTACCCGGGGAACATCACCGCACCTGCACACACCCACTGTCCGTCCTGCAACAAGCAGGTGGTGCGGCGCCACGGCTATCATGTGAGTCGTCCAGGACTTACGAACTCGGGTGACTGCTCCTCGTGCGGAACCAGGATTATTGTGTGTTAAGGACATGAGTTTCGCATCAGTTTGACATCAGTTTTTGCTGAGCACTTGACAGATCCGCGTCGTTCCGGTACTGTCCTGTATCGTAACACATTCCCCTGTAGCTCAGTTGGTAGAGCGGGTGGCTGTTAACCACTAGGTCGTTAGTTCGAGTCTAACCGGGGGAGCTACCACGCCTTTAAAGGCGACCATATACAACCCCGGAGTAATCCGGGGCTTTTTTTTGCCCAACAGCATCCTGCGGCCCAACAGCATCCTGCGGATTCCAAACAGGCACGCTGAAACCCTGTCACCCACCGGCGCATCAACAACTCCAAACTAGTCTTCACTCTTCACCTAAGCGCCACAGCTGCTCAATACCTTCGCTCTCCAACCATTCGGGACTCTCCTTCATCCGTGTGAGATAAGAGTTTGCCTCGCTATGCCGTCCGGCAGCATCAAGACTCAACACCAGAAGTACAACTGGTTCAAGATCTGCACCACCATCTCGGTCTAACTGCCGTTCAACAAAGGGTACTAACAGGTCTGCGGCAGCTGAGAAAGAAAAGCCGTCGTAGTGCAGTTGAGCCAGAACCAGAACATGCGTGCGATAGTACGGCGTTTCCACCTCCGGGGAGAACCGTGAGAGAAATCGGTAGGCGTCCGGTAGATTTGCATTGAGATAATGAAGATATCCAAGATAGAACATGAACTCGGGCCCGTCCGCACCAAGTGCCGCGGCATCCTTCAAGGTATCCAGTGCAGTTTGATACTGTCCTGCTTCACGATACGCAAGGGCCTCGGAAACAAGCTCACTCACAAGGTCTCCCGAGGCCCAGGTAGAAGCGCCGCCAGACATTTGACCCTCGGTGCCGCGAACACCAGCGGCGACACCTACTCGTTGAGAGGGAGGATCAAGACTCAAGCTGCGAACACGTGTGCGTACCATTTCTCCAAGCTCTCGCGTAGCGCCTAAGCTCCTCATACCCAGGATAACGCCCAACTCATACCGGCCGGGTCGCGTAAGCAAGATCCGGTTCGTTGGTGTCTCTATCTCCAGCAGCGAGTTGTCGTTCAGAATGAGCACACCGCTAGATGGAAGCGTGTCTCCAATTTCAACCTGAACCCGTGCTGGTTCGACGCTATCTGGGTCAAGAGGCTCAGAGGGCCCGGACGGATATTCGTGCAGGAAAACCTGGCCGTCAAGATAAACAATATGACCCATCTGCTGGGCCGACAGGGAACCAGGTGTCACAACAGCGAGAAGTGCGAGCACCACCGCAAGCACAGCCGGACTGATTTTCTGAACCATGCGTTCTTCTCCAGGGGCCTTTTGCTCTGCAAAGAGTAGCACCAAAAACTACACCGCACAATGACGACAAAGCAACTGCCCGCGAGTGAGGCCAATCAAACTTGACAGACCACGAAGCGTAGCGTAGCGTGGAGCAGCGCCAAGGCGCGCGGGAGGCCGGATTGCAACGATATCGCCTACTCTTTCTCCTTGCAATTCTTGCTCACTCAATACCAATGCTACTGTGGGCAGTACCACACCGAATAGATCAGCCTACGACGATCCAGATAGATCTTCCAGATCCACGCGTGCACTCACAGGAACTCCGTGATGAGCTTGTGCCCTTGCTGCATCAAGCCGCTCACGAAGCAAATGTGTTATTTGGAGATCTCTTTTCGGTCCGCGTCTCGGCCCCTGGCGGCAACGGTGCAGAGCTTGCGACTGGCAAAACCGGTGCAGCGGACCTCCCGTATGCCGTGCCAGAGTACCAACTGCAGGTGATTGCACAACAGCGAGGGGCAGGAAGTGCAGTAGTACTGCGGCTCATGCCGACCGCTGACACACAAAGCTCGGCGGAACTCTCCCTCCTTGGCCCCTGGGATACGCATCTGCCGCGCCTGGCCGCACACGCGATCCGGTACATGTACTACCAGCAGATCGGATTTGACACTGAACCAGGAGGGCCGGGTCCTCTTTTCCTGGACGAGTTCAGCAGCTCAATGGTCTCAATGGTCGACCTCGGACATACAGCCCGCGTCTTTCCTATGTCGATCGATATCGGCCCGGATGGTCATATCTTTCTTGGTGCTCTCTTTGTTGCTGTGGAGCTTGATCATCTCTATCGCGAGGTTGCAAAGCCAGGAAGCGAGATCTATACGCGAGACGGAACGAATTACGGAGTTGATATACGAGTCACGGATGCCGGAACCGTTTTTGCACGCGGAATGGGTGAAGACTTTTTCGTGATCCATCCTGACCACCCACGACATCAACGTCTGCGTCTGGGTATCGCTAACCCAATTGCGTCGACCGCGCTCTCAGACGGGAGCTATGTTGCTACAAGCGGGCAGAAGACCGTGCGGATTTTCAACTCACGAGTCCAGGACTTGGATCTGCGAGCCCATGAGAACTCGTTCACCATAGTTTTGGCCGCGGGACCGGACGCAAGCCTCTGGACCTGGGATGCCGTACTCGGCGCTGCTCTGGTATACTCCGCCGCGGGCGAGCGCCTTGACAGCATCATTCCCTTGATGCCGGAGGCTGACCGCCGTAATGTGCGCGCGCTTAGAGTCCTTCCGGACGGCTCCTTTGTCGTATTAAGTACCAGGTCACTCTCTCGCTTTGACAAGCTCGGTCGAGCAATCTGGCGCATTGAGTCACTCCCGGCGCCACTCCATGGCGACTTCTCAATGGTCGGCTCAATTGCGGTTGACGCCGAACGGGGCTACATCTACGGACTCAACTCGAGTGCTCAACGCATGTTTCGCCTCGTTGATAGAAGCCTCGGAGACGAGCTGTCGGAACTTGACAAGCAGGTGCTTGAGCTGAACCGCCAGCGTGCCGAGCCCTCACGTTCAC
>PXEI01000386.1 GCA_003564775.1 Spirochaetaceae bacterium | reverse complement strand
GAGTTTTCCAACGCTGCCGCTGCCTGTTCGTATGAGTACCAGGCCACAACCGCCAACCCTGCAAGAATTGCGACCATTGTCGGAAGAAGAATTTTGTCCCTGAGTTTGAGTTTCATGCGGATCACCTTTTTGTTTGCCTTTTGTCTGCGTACGCTTGCCCCACAAGTGTAGCAAGAAGTTCAGGTTCGGGCTACAAAAAAGGATAGGGTAAAAAGTACCGAGGAAACGGTGACAACAACCGCCCCGAAAACGAATAGTCCCGTCAATCCGGAGATTTCGGCAACCGGGCCTGCCAACAGCACCAAGCCGAGCCCAAATGCTTCGTACACAAAAGAGACCGCTGACGAGATCGTAGCCCTGCCAGCCGACTCAACGCGGTGTTGCACCCAACCCTGGAAAATCACCTCGGCTGCCGCCATCATCGCGAAAAACCCAAAGTAGAACCCTAACAGCGCCCGGCTGTCACCAAGAACTCCAACGCACAGCAGGAGGCCAGCAGCCGTCATCCATCCCGCCAAACGCACGGGAGACTGCAAGCCGAGTAGCCGCTCCAGCCTATGGGCGAGTCCAGCCCCCAGACCTTCCAGAATGAAGCGCCCCGCTCCCCAGACCCCTACCAAAGCCAACGGTACCCCCCGGTGTTGGGCAAATAGAAAGTCATACTCGTCCAGAACACCGTAGACCACAACAGATAGGCTACCAAACAGAACAAGCGGAAGCATTCCCTTAACCCCGGCAGCCGCCCGCACCGAGGCCAGAACGGCACGTAGATGTACCCGGAACCCGGCCGTGTGTGGCACGCCCCGGCGTGCCGCCAGCGGCTGGACCAGCAGCCCCGCACACAGAGCAGCCACAGCCATTGAGACCGCGGAGGCCACCATCACCAGCGCCGGGGCAACGCTGAACACCCAGCCTCCCAGCAGCACCGACACCACAACTCCGATCCGGCCGACAAACACCCCTTTGCCGGAGATCTCAACAAACCGTGACTCTTCCTCTGAGTCCTTAAGCATGTCGTAGAGCAACGCCTCGGTTGTACCGGTGCAGATAGCCTCCTGGAAACCCCACAACATGAACCCCACCGCAAACCCGGCAAAGTCCGGACGCACAAGCCACACAAGAAAGCCCGCACCCTTGAGCAGCATTCCAATGACCAACGACCATTTGCGGCTCCAGAGATCTGCAATCAGCCCGGAGGGCACCTCGACAAGCAGCACCGCCACACCCCAAATAGCCAGGAGCCAGGATAGTTGAAGATAACTCAGACCTGTCTCCTGGAAGTAGATCAGGTAAACCGGATACACCAGTGCAAAGTCCTGAAAGAAGTGGAAAAGGAGGTACGTCGCCGTTGTCCGTCTCTGCATGGCTCTTAAGCTATTCCAAGCCAGCCAACGAGGCAAGTTAGGGGCTTGGCTTAATCGGCTGCGGAGCCGAGAATGTGGTATGCAAAGACCGGATACACCACAGACTGGGGCACCCAACACGGTACTGGTTCGACCTGCAACACAGGAAGACGCGCAGGCAGTTGCCAGTATTTACAACCACTACATTACCAACACAGTAGTGACCTTTGAAGAAGAGGCGGTCGCGGCCACCGAGCTTGCAAACCGTATCTCTGGTGTACAGGCGGCTGGACTCCCGTGGCTGGTGGCCGAACTATCGCCCGAGCCTGTGCCCGGGCCGCCGGCCGGGCTGGCGCCCGAACTTGCAGCGGAGCCGTCCGGGCTTGTCGGATACGCCTACGCAACCGGGTGGAAGAGCCGTCGTGCGTATCGCTATACCAGCGAGGTTTCGGTCTACGTTGCCCCCGGCCGTGAGGGCCTGGGAGTGGGCTCGGCGCTGTACGGACGTCTATTGCCGGAGATTACTCACCTGGGAATTCACGTGGCACTTGGGGGCATTGCACTTCCGAACACTGGGAGCGTTGCGCTCCATGAGAAGTTTGGCTTTCACAAGGTGGCTCATCTTGAGGAGGTTGGATTCAAGTTTGGCCGCTGGATTGATGTCGGCTATTGGCAACGGACGCTGTAGCACACGCCGGATACCGGCGCCGCCTTAGCCCGGGATCCAAACCGAGACCGAACCAGGGGGGCAGCGGAAGGTAGCCCAGCCCTCCGCATTGGTTGTTACCGGGTCTGAAATATGTTCGGTCATGTCGATATAGCGGGTCCCGCCCGCGCCTGTCTGCATAGTTTTCGCCGCGTAGGCCGGTTCGCTCTCCGCAGCGGAGCCGCCTTTCACAACTCCGGTGCTCAGCACAACAGCCAGCCCACCGGGGTGTTCGTCGGTACCAAGGCGGGTCCAGCCAATGCAGCCGGGATCATCGAAGTAGTCGTACTGTTCACCAAACGCAAAGCTTCGGCGGACGTAAAGGAACTTGTCAATCATCCACCGGTGGCACTCCATCCAGATCTCATGTTCCTGTCCGTCGCTACCGGTGTCGGTATAGTGCGCTCCATAGTAGTCGGCCGCGAAAACGCAGGGGTACCCGTCCCGCCGGAGCAAAATAAGCGCGTAGGCCAGCGGCTTGAACCAGGCTTCTACCACCGACTCCAGCGACTGGAGCGGTTGCGAGTCGTGATTGCTCACCAAGGTAACGGCCAACTGCGGGTTCTGCTGCACCAAAGTTTGTTCAAAAATTGAACGCATGTCGTACTCCGTGCCGAGCCTGCTCGCCTCGGCAAAGTTAAAGTGCAGTGCGACATCAAACAACATGAGATTCCCGTCGGTAGCATCAAGAAAATTCTGCAAGGCGTCGACATCCCCGGACCAGTACTCGCCAACTGCAAAAAGCTTACGCCCGGTATGGGCCCGAACATGTTTCAGCCAGTCCACAAAAAAGCCGGAGCTCACGTGCTTGACCGCATCAAAGCGAAAGCCGTCCACCCCGGTGGTGTCCATGAGCCATTCCCCCCAGTAGAAAAGCTCGGTGCGCACGTCCGGATCATTGATGTCCAGATTACAGCCCATGAGGAAGTCAAAGTTGCCCTTCTCCAGGTCAACGTTGTCACCAAAGGTTTTGCCTTTGAACAGGTAGACGGCTTCAGTTCTGTCGTCCAGAGCATTGTAGTCGGCCGCATTGAAATGCCACCAGTGCCAGTGCAGTTCCGAGTAGGCACGTGCGCGGCCGGGAAAGTCAAAGTGCGTCCAGGCCTTTATCCGTTGTGGTTTGCCTATGGCCTTGTTGCGGTTCTCCGGGTCAAAGGGTGTGGCCTCAAACTCTTCCTGCTTGTCGCCACCAAGTTTATGACTCAGGACGATATCGGCATAGACCTGCAGGCCAGCCGCTTGTGCCTCCCCAATTGCGGTGAGGTACTCATCTCGGGTGCCGTACTTAGTTCTCACCGATCCTTTCTGGTCAAACTCACCCAGATCAAAAAGATCATAGACAGCGTAGCCAACATCACTGCCGCCGCTGGCCCCTTTGTAGGCGGGCGGCAACCAGACCGCGGTGATCCCGGCCGCAGCAAGTTCACCAGCCTGTTGGGCTAACTGGCGCCACAGCGTGCCGTCTGCGGGGGTGTACCAGTGGAAAAACTGCATCATTGCACCGTTATGCTCGGACACCTGTGGCTCCTTGGTTCTGCATGCAGTCTGGACCTATGTTTGCTGTTTAGATTCCGAGAATTTGTCGCCTAACCTCGGCGCGAAAGTCTTCCAACATCTCGGTTATTTCCAGGTCAGGTTCCAGGTCCGTGAGGCCCTGGGCCGGAATGAGTGAGGCCCTGAACTCCGGGCGGTCACCGGAAAGGCGCACCTCAACTCGGCCAAGATACTTGCCATACTCATTTGCCTGCACAAACAGGGTGTCTTTATGATGCTGACCTTCCGGCAGCAAGGTATGGCTGTGTCCGTCAACAAACAGTTGTATCCCGTCTACGGCATCCGCAACAGCGGTAGATGGATAGTTCCGACCAAACCCAACATGCCCGAGCGCGATAATGAGATCTACGTTTTGTTGTTGCAGAATGGGTACGTAGTGTGCAGCCGCCTCAACCATACTGGTGAACTCAATCCCCTCTATGTTCCGTGGGTGGGTAGTCTGGTAGGTGTCCGGCGTAGCCAGGCCAAGTATTCCAACGCGGTATGGCCCTAGTTCATGAATGACATACGGAGTGAACAGAAGCTCACCGTCCTTATAGACATTGGCTGCCAGCACCTGGAACTCCATTTCATCTTCCAGTTCCAACAGACGCTCGTACCCATAGTTGAAGTCGTGGTTTCCGGGCGCCATGTAGTGATACCCCGCGGCGTTCATGGTTGCGACCACGCTGCGGCCTTCCAACTGGTTGGCAACCGGGCGTCCGTGAAGCGTATCTCCCGCATCAAGCACCAGAACGTGATCGTGCTCGGCCCGGTGTTGCTGGACAAGCGCGCTTATGAGCGGCATTCCCAGGATCCCATCGTCGGTCTCGATACGACCGTGCATATCGTTCGTATGCAGGATAACGATATCTGGTTCTGCCGCCGCCACACGCATGGTGAACGCCAACCCCAGCATCGTTATGAAGAGAACCAGTCTCAAGTAACGTGATTTCGACATGTGTACGCACCCCCCGAAACCTTGAATATACGGCCGGGCTCCGTCCATAGACAAGCGCCGGGCCGGAACTGGACCTTCAAGGTAGTTGTGCTTGCGTGCTCCACTCATTGGGCTTAGAGTAAGCTATGGAGCAACTGGAATTGTTCCGAAACTCAAACGCACTGCGTTTATGGACGTGGAGGTCCTCCCATGAAACAAAATTTTCGCACCAGAACAAAAAAGCTGTTGATCCTTGCTCTGCTCTTATCTCTGGTAACCTTTGGAGCAGCAGGTCTGGACACCGTCATTGGTGAGGCTGGCCTCATGCTCAACGGCATGCGGGAGCATGTTCGATCCCAGGAGACTAACCTGGGCAACCTGGTCACCGATGTTATTCGAGAACGCATGGGAGCCGATGTCGCCATTTATAACGGCGGCGGCATTCGAGCCTCGGCCGATATGGGTGAGATCACTCTCGAAGATGCCATGGACATACTTGCCTTTCAAAACGATGTCGTCACGCTCCGGCTAACCGGTGCGCAGCTCCTGGAAGCGTTGGAATATGCGGTGAGCTCCTACCCGCAGGCATCGGGCAAGTTCCTGCAGGTGAGCGGCATTCGTTTCTACTTTAACCCTGAACGCGCCGCTGGAAACCGCATAACCAAGGTCCTGGTTGGTGGTAACGAGCTGGTTCGCAACCGCAACTACACCGTTGCAACCAATGAGTTTCTTGCGGCTGGTGGCGACGACTACAGCATGCTCGCCGCAGCCGAACAAATTGAGATGGGTGACGTGCATGATCAGGCCATGTTCATTCAGTATATCCAGCAGAACTCACCGCTCTTTCCAACTGTTGAAGGCAGAATTGTAGTAGAGCGCTAAGCAGTACCAACTCCACCCCGGCCGCCCCTTCCGGCGCCGGGCTATCTTTTGCGGCCGCTTCAGTCGCGACTCGAAACAACCTTGGCGGCCCAGCTCAGAACGTGATTGCTCAGTCGCTGCATCTCCTCCAGCTCGTCCCGCTGCAGAATGTAGCGGCCCTCCTCATAGCGGCGCACGGTTGCGTACTCAT
>PXEI01000234.1 GCA_003564775.1 Spirochaetaceae bacterium | reverse complement strand
TGAACTCTCACATGGACCTGAGTTTGGCACCGGCGGCAGCGGTTTTCAGCGGATCAACTTTGCCACCTCCCCATCATTGCTTGAGGAATGTTTTCGGCGGCTGGAACGGCTCGCCTGAAACGGTTGTCGGTATGGACCTGAACATGGCCCGCTTCCGGGCTGCGCTTATGCGGGAACTGCGCGCCTTCTTCTCTGGCAACTCCTTTCTGGAGGTTGAGACTCCGCGCCTTGCCCCGTATCTCATTCCCGAGGCTCACCTTGAGGTATTCACAACAGAGTACTATCGTTCCGGCAGCTCGGTGCCTCTCTATCTTGTTCCCTCGCCCGAACTCTGGCTCAAGCAACTCATACCAGGTGGCTACGGCAACCTCTTTGAAATTGGCAAGTGCTTTCGCAATGACGAACAGATGGGCGCAGCTCACAACCCCGAGTTCACTATGCTTGAGTGGTACATGCTCAATGCCGACTACCGCCGGTCACTGCAGCTGTTTGCCAGGATGCTTCAGGCCTTGTGTGCAGCACTTGCAGACACGCCGGGCGCAGATCCTGCCTCTATAGAGCGCGCGGCTCGGCCAGTTCAGACAGTCACGGTCCGTGACGCGGTACGAGACTCCTGCGGAATAGACCTGGCAGAGCACCAGAGCGACGCCTCGCTGCGCAAGGCCGCGGTGCAGGCCGGGCTAAGCGTTGGCCACGACGACGACTGGAACACGGTGTTTGACCGCCTTATGGTAGACTCGGTTGAGCCTCAACTGCCAGCCGACCGGCCGGTTGCGCTTATTGACTATCCGGCGCGAGTTTCTACCCTGGCCACTGCACCGAAAGACACTGCATCTGAAGATACCGGGTTCCAAACGGTGGAACGCTGGGAGCTCTATCTCGGCGGCCTGGAGCTGGTGAACTGCTACAGCGAAGAGATCGACCCGGATCAGATCCGTGAGTTCTTTGAACGTGAGCAGCAGAAAAAGCGCAGCCATGGCCGTACCGAACATGCCGTTCCACAGGATTTTCCCTTGATCTTTGAGAAACCGTATCCGCTGTGTTCTGGCGGAGCCATGGGCGTGGATCGTCTTATGATGGCATTAACCGGAAGAAAACGCATCAACGAGGTGATCTTCTTTTCACTTTCTGATACACTTTCGCCACGCTAAGATTCCAGCGCATTTTTTTAACAAGGATACCTTTTGGCTATGATTAAAGCAGGTGCAATTGAAAAAGGCCACTGCCTTTTAATGAAGGATCAGCCCTTCTTAGTAACCGAACGCGACTTCGTAAACCCGGGCAAAGGCTCGGCCTTTGTACGACTCAAACTCAAGAACCTCCGAACCGGGGCAACGCTTCGAGAAACCCTTAAGTCCGCAGATACGGTAGAGACCGCAGACGTCTTTGATAAAGACGCCCAGTTTCTGTATGAGGACGAGTCCGGTTATCACGTCATGGACTCCGAGAGCTACGAACAGTATGTCATTCCCAAAGAGGGCCTTGAGCAAAAGGGCCGCTTCATGAGGGAAGGTGAAACCTACCGCATAAAGATGTGGGAGCAGGCAGCAATTGACATTGTACTGCCCATGAAGATGGTGTTTGAGGTTACCGAGGCCGAGGACGCCATAAAGGGCGACACCGTAACCGGAGCCACAAAAATTGTCGTCATTGAAACCGGCATCTCGGTTAAGGTGCCAATCTTCATTAAGGCTGGCGAGAAGATCCTGGTCAACACCGAAACCGCTGAGTACGTCGAGCGGGTCAACGAGTAGCCCTGTTGTCATAAGCCTTTGAGCAGCACCGGCTCCTTGCCGGTGCTGCCTCGGCTGCACCAGGCACCCCGCCAACGCTCCCGGTCGACTGGCCGGGAACCATTGTTCTGCAGATTACCAGACAGCGCCCTCCCTACCAGTACAGGATTCCGGAGCAATGAGGAATTTGGTTATTTTCTTATCAATAAACTTGACGCCTCTCTTGTTTGGTGTATAATTGAGAAAACATGACCGACTAAATCCGGAATACATGGCTTAGATGTCGACTATAGGATAGGTGAAAACTATGAGAGTAACGACAAAAGGAAGATACGCGCTGCGGGCACTCACACGGCTTGCAATGCAGCAAACGGAAAAGCCCACTCCTATCAAGGATATTGCGGCAATGGAGAACATTTCACCGGAGTTTCTGGAGCAGATCTTCTTCAAGCTCAAGAAGGCGGGGGTTATCAGCTCCGTTCGCGGGCCAGGCGGGGGGTTCCTCCTGGCAAAAACGCCGGACCAGATCACAGCCCAGGAGATTTTTGAGGCAGTTGGTGAGCGTCTGGACATAACTCCCTGCGCAAGTTGTGCCGACAGCATGGCAAGTGGAAAAGCTGCTAACGGTAACCCCAAGGAATGTGAGCGGCTGCCTTTCTGCCATGTACACGCAATCTGGGCCGACGCCGCCGACCATATCATTCAGTTTTTCGGCAATCTTACCGTTCAGGAAATCCTTGACCGCTACGGAGAGCCAGCAGCCACCCCTTAGTCTGTCGGGCTGACAGACTGGTCGGTGGCGGTCGTCGGATCGTCGGTCGTCGGAACGGCAGGTAGATACTCCACCTGCTGTGGCGCGAACGTCACGTCGGAACTCCGGATGTGCAGGTCGCGCTGCGGGAACGGTATTTCCACACCGTGTGCACGGAATCGTCTCCATATCTCCAGATTGATCCACGACATAGATGCATACTTATCCTGGGTATCCTGTATCCAGGTGAGCAGCATAAGGGTAATGCCGGAGTCGTCAAAGCTCCGCACCCGCACCAACGGCTCCTTCTCTGCAACTCGATACAGACACTCGTCTCCAATCTCCAGCATGACCTCTATTGCCTTGTCCAGATCTGCACTGTAGGCCACCTGGACTGGGTTCCGCACCACTATGCGGCGGTCGTCAAATGAGTAGTTATGCATGGCATTGTTGACGATGTAGGAGTTGGGAATAATGAGTGTCTCGTTGGCAATGGTGTTCACTACGGTGGCAACCACCCGAATGCTCTCAACCGTACCTTCAAACTCGTTAATCTGTATGCGGTCACCCTCTTTGATTGGGCGCGTGAAAACAATGATCATTCCTGAAAAGAAGTTTGCAACTACATGCTGAAGACCAAAACCAATACCTATACCAAAAACGCCAAACACGACCGCAATGGAGGAGAGGTTAATCCCCAGGAGTGACAAGCCTATGATGATCACCAGACCCATAACCGCATACCGCAGCAACGAGGCGAACGAAAACCGTTGCGCCGCATCCATAGACATGCGGGTAAACAAGGTGCTCTCGGCGGTCTGGCGGGTAAGACGGGACACCCAGGATGCAAACCAGAAAAGTGGGACTAACAAGAGTAGCGTTACAATAGAGATCTCTGTGGTTCCAGCACTATAAAAGGGCTCGGTAAAGATGCGTGCGACAATCCTTAGATACGCGACTATCTGGGCTCCAAAAAGCTGGCTCACCAGCGCAAACAGAAACAACAACCACACAAGACGGTAGACTCTCCGGCCCCACCTGAAAATACGCTCACGTCGTTCATGGCTTTCAATGCTGTGGACCACCAGACGGCGAACGACGCGCGCTACCCGAGGCTGAATAAACCTGGCCAGAATAACAACCAGGGCCAGTGGCAAAACCAAAGAATACAGGATATCAAAGGGAGTAAATGGTAGTCTTTGCCCGGCAAAACTGAGCTCAAAACGCAAGAGGTCCAGAACAGATGCCACCGTCTGCAGGGTGTTATTCACGAACGTATGCCTCCAACTCCGCCCGACGGGTAGAATCTATGAGACCGAGTTTCTCACAGACCGAGAAGAGCTCGTCAATCTGCGCGTAGCTATGCAGATGCAGTTCCAGCTGCTCCATCTCACGGCGCCCCTGTGCGCCCCGCTCAAGCAACACCACCAGGTCATCTACCACGAGCCCCTCTTCACGAAGTACAACAACCGCCTCTCGCTTGCTGGTGCCGCTGGTGATGAGGTCGTCCAGCAAAACAATACGTTCTCCGGGAACAAACTCACCCTCAATACGATTCCCGGTCCCATGTGGTTTTGCGGGTAGTCGTGGATAGATGAGTGGCTTGCCGGTATGGAGCGCCACGGCGGTTGCAATGGGGAGAGCGGCCACCGGTATAGCCGCTATGCGGTCGTACTGCAAATTGCTCAGGAGCTCGGCATAGGCCTTGGCGACAAGAGCAAGCAGTCCAGCGCTGGAAACCACGCGGCGCAGATCTACGTAGAATGGGGAAAGCGCGCCGGACTTGAGGACAAACTCTCCCAGTTTGAAACAGTTGTTATCAACCAGACCGCTCAGCACCTCATCTCGTAAGATTGCACTCCCCTGCGGAGCTGCTGCATCAACCGCATCGGGCGTGCTTTGGGTTACAGTCAGGCGCGCCTCGTTAATACGGTCGCGTTCCTCACGTGCCGCCGCGCCTGGGTCTGCAGCACCGGCAACACCCCGACTGACCGCTATCAGCATGCCAAGACCGTCCTGGCGCAGACCGGCGGCCACCGCTTCTGCGGCCTGCCCCCCCTGCGCACCAATACCAGGCGTGAGAAACCATGCGTCCGGCCGCACCTTGCGCACGGCCCGCAACGCGGGCAGGTCGTTTCCAGCAACAACCAGCCCAACATTGTCTCCCCAGGCCTGCATCAACTCGGCCATGACAATATACAGCGGGTTATGCCCCGAGGCGCCTTGACCAATCTGCAAGTCCTGCACCTCGGCGGCCCCGGGGTTAGAGGTGCGGCACAGAACAAAGGCGCCCTTGCCAGGCCGAGAGAGAAAGGGCTTGAGCGCCTCGCTCCCCAGATACGGGCTCAGGGTTACTGCGTCTGCTCCTAGTTCGTCAAAGGCGGCAGCGGCGTAGGCCTCTGCCGTTGAGCCGATATCGCCACGTTTTGCATCAAGCACCACCGGGATGTCCTTGGGTATGGCGGCCAGGGTTTCTTTCAGTGCACGCCATCCGGCTTGTCCCCAACACTCGTAGAAGGCCATGTTCGGTTTGTACGCGGCAGCATAGGGTGCGGTAGCTTCAATGAGCCGTACGTTGGAGGCTACTATTTCAGCAGCAGCCGCCTCCGGCTCGGTTGCCTGTGGACGGGGATCCAGGCCAATGCATAGAAGGCTGTCAACCGCTATGGCGCGCTGGGACAAACGATCAAAAAATCCGGACTGCATGCAAGACTCCTTTGGCGTGAGCAAACTTCAGGATAGTGAGACGAGCAAACTGCGGTAGTCCACCCGGCTATTTCGGTGCATAATGCACAGTACCAGCAAACATATGGATGCTCAAGATCGTCACAAAGATGTTTACACGAACAACGGAGGAACAAGAATGCGAATACAACAAGAGCGCTGCATTGCACTCATGATTGATGTCCAGGATCGTCTTCTGCCACATATTCATGAGTTCCAGACACTTGTCGAACGGCTTGGCGTGCTCGCACAAGGCTTGCAACTGTTGGGAGTGCCGGTCATTCTCACCGAGCAGTACCGCAAAGGACTTGGGCCAACGAGTAAGGTGCTGCGTGACGCACTTCCCGATATCGAACCTTTGGAGAAATCAAGCTTCAGCTGTTGTGACGACACCACCATTATGAACGCAGTGACTGCG
>PXEI01000237.1 GCA_003564775.1 Spirochaetaceae bacterium | reverse complement strand
CTACCCCTCCCGCTTGCCCCAGAAACATCTCAACCGTCGGATTGTGAGCAACAATCAGAACTCGGTTAATCTCTGGTGCACAACTCCGGAGCAACTCAAAGTAGTCATGGGAGTCGGCCGTATAGAGCTCCGAGAAGAGCTCAATGCGAGGAGGCGAGGGCATTTCTGCGCAACTGAGTTCAGCAGTTCTCCGCGCTCTCAGGGCATCTGAACAGAGAACTCGCTGCGGGATCAAGTCAAGTCTGACAAGGCGTCTGCCAATCTCACCAGCGGCTGCGATACCGGAGGGCGCGAGGTCGCGCCCGTGATCTTCCAATGGGCCGTGGGCAGGCTCTGCTTTTGCATGCCGTAGTACCAGTACTTCCTTCATTGTGTCCTCTCGTGTGTTAGTTCCTTCATCTGGTTTCGAGGTCGTCCTCCGCCGACAGCCCCATGCTGGCTTTTCCTGCACCGGAGAAGCTCAGGTTCTCTACATCCTTGAGCCACCGTTTTCGTGTGCCGGGCCGCGACCCGTGAACCGGACCGATTACGCGTACATCGGTATTTGGTACTCCACAGAAGCCAAAAACGTTTCGACTCCAGTACTGTCGCAAGCTCTGGTGATCCTCGGCTGCGTCTGAGTCGGTAGTAACCAAGACCAGAACCTGTTTGGTACTCAGCAGTCCGACCCTGTTCTTTGGCCCAATGTCCGGGCCTCTATACTCAAAGGCAATGCCAGCTCTCAGTACCCGGTCGATCCAGCCCTTCAGAATCGCCGGTGGTCCGCCCCACCAATCTGGGTGAACAATAATGATCTGCTCCGCTTCCTGCAACTCCTTGACTGCTGTTTGTGTCGCGGTATCCAGGCTAAATCCGCGCCGATACTCCTCTACCGTGAGAACCGGGTCAAATCTACTACGGTATAGATCGTGGCGACACAGTCTGTAGCCTGCAGCCTCCGCAGCCTGAACTACGCGGTCGCCAACGGCGCTACAGAAACTGCGGGGTTCCGGGTGTGCGGTCAAGGCCAGGGCGAGCGGTCGAGGCGGGGATACTGGTTCGGTTGATGGGCGCATATTTACATACTATCCGAAATTGTTAGCCAAGACTACTTGCACGATGTTGCAAACATGAGTAACTTGGTCGGGTATAGGAGAGCACTATGGTAACGAAGGGAGAAATACTAGATGCCTTGACCGGAGTCATTGACCCGGAGATAGGACTGAACATAGTTGATGTCGGTTTGGTCTACCGGGTGGAGCCAAGTGAAGACTCGGTAGAGATTGACTTCACGTTGACATCACCTGGCTGCCCACTTGCAGACGTCATTGTTGAAGACATGAAAAAACACGTAACCGAGAAAACGGGAATATCTGAGGTCAAAACTAACCTGGTGTGGAACCCACCCTGGAGTATTGACTTCATGAGTGAGGAAGCGCGACTTGAGCTGGGGTATCCAGTCTGAGAAGCTGTCTCAACCCGAACGACCTTGATCTCACAAACATTTGGTGTGCTCAGCACAGCTGCACGCAGCCACGCAATAAGCTTTGAAGCAAGGAGAAGATAATGGAAATTAAGATTGAAGGTCTTGAGGCCAAAATCGGAGACACGCCGATCCTGCGTGGCGTAGACCTCACTATGAAAAGTGGTGAAGTTCATGCCCTCATGGGTCCTAACGGCTCAGGAAAGAGCACCCTGTCAAATGTGGTCTTTGGGCATCCCTCATATGAGGTTACCGGGGGTCGCGTTCTTGTGGACGGTGAAGATATTCTGGAGATGGAGCCGCATGAGCGCGCACGACTTGGCCTGTTCCTGGCATTCCAGTACCCGGTTGAGATATCCGGGGTGACGGTAGGTCGGTTTTTACGTCGCGCCGTAGAAATTCGCTTTGAAGGCGAGAAGGAAGTTCGCACCAAGGGCTTTTTAAAGGATCTGCGCGAGGCCATGGACTTCATGGAGATTGATCAGCAGTTCATTAACCGTTACCTGAACGAGGGATTCTCCGGTGGTGAGAAGAAGCGCATGGAAATTCTCCAGATGCTGATGCTCCAGCCCCAGTTCTCCATCCTGGATGAGACTGATTCAGGCCTTGATATAGACGCGCTCTCGGTTGTGGCTCGTGGTGTGAACAAACTCAGGGACCAGGATTTTGGTGCGCTGATCATTACTCACTATCAACGGATCCTTGACCATATCAAGCCCGACTACGTCCACATCATGTACCAGGGGCGCATCGTGACCTCCGGCGGAGGCGAGCTTGTGACCGAGCTGGAGAAGAGTGGGTACGAATGGGTTCGCGAACAGTACGGCAGAGAGGAGGAAGTCCATGAGTAACGAGGCTCAAACGGTTCACATAGACGACTACAAGTTCGGATTTCATTATCCGGACGGAAGTGTGTTCAAGACGCGCAAAGGTCTTGATGAAGAGGTGGTGAAGGCAATCTCAAGCCACAAGCAGGAGCCGGACTGGATGCTCCAGTACCGACTTCAGGCACTCAAGGTCTTCCGCGAAAAGCAAATGCCAAACTGGGGTGGTGACCTGAGCGATATTGACTTTGAGAATATCTATTACTACGCCAAGCCATCAGAGGGACAGAGTCGCACCTGGGACGATGTACCGGACGACATCAAGACAACCTTTGACCGCATAGGTATCCCCGAGGCTGAACGCAAGTACCTTGCCGGTGTAGGCGCACAGTACGACTCGGAAATGGTCTACCATAACATTCAAGAGAGTGTTGCCAAGCTTGGCGTCTTGTTTACCGACCCCGAGACCGCGGTGCGAGAGCATCCTGAGATTGTGAAGAAGTATTTCGGCACCGTGATTCCCTACAGTGACAACAAGTTTGCGGCGCTCAACTCGGCAGCCTGGTCTGGCGGTAGCTTTGTGTACATACCACCCGGGGTGAAGGTTGATATTCCGCTGCAGGCCTACTTCCGGATTAACAGTGAGAATTTTGGTCAGTTTGAACGCACGCTGATCATTGCCGATGAGGGAAGCTTTGTGCATTACGTTGAAGGATGCACCGCTCCGGTCTATACCACCGACTCGTTGCATTCGGCCGTAGTAGAGATTATTGCGCTGCCTGGAAGCCGGGTGCGGTACACCACAATCCAGAACTGGTCTAGCGATGTGTACAACCTGGTCACAAAACGAGCTATGGCCTACGAAAACGCTACAGTAGAGTGGGTCGACGGGAACATAGGCAGTAAGCGGACCATGAAGTATCCCTCAATCTGGCTTATGGGCGAGGGTGCACATGGAGAGGTGCTCTCTATTGCTTTTGCTGGCAAGGGCCAGGAGCAGGACACCGGCGGTAAGGCGGTACACTGTGCCAGTAACACCAGCTCGGTTATCACGTCCAAGTCCATTAGTAAGGACGGCGGAACCTCAAGCTACCGCGGCCAGATCAAGATTGAGCCGGATCTTCACAACGTAAAAAGCCACGTTGTGTGTGATGCACTGCTCATAGACGAACACTCAATAAGCAACACCTACCCGTATATGGATATTCAGTCTGACGATGTCTCGATGGAGCATGAAGCGCGAGTTTCCAAAATAAGCGAGGAGCAGCTTTTCTACCTTATGTCGCGGGGAATGGACGAGGCAGAGGCGTCAATGACTATTGTCAACGGGTTCCTGGATCCGTTGGTGAAACAGTTGCCGATGGAGTACGCGGTAGAGTTGAACCGCTTAATTGAACTGGAAATGGAAGGTTCGGTTGGCTAGAGCTTGATGAGTGCCCGCTACGCGGGCACCTGACCGGCTGCATCCGACTGCACAAGAGGTACATATTATATGAAGAACAACACAGTGGGCGAGGTCTTCACCGGCGTAGACGGTCTCGGCAACTATATTCAGAGCCTGCCGGAACCGGACTGGATGCGAGAAACACGCATGGCGGCACTTAAGCGCTTTAACGAAGTACAGTGGCCGGATACCGCGGTGGAAGAATGGCGCCGCTCCGATATATCGAGCTATGACTTCAATGCGTACAACATGCGAGGAGCAAAACAGTCTGCGGTCGCCGACCCGGCAGATCCCCCAAAGGATGCAGAACTGGCCGGGAGCATACGCTTTGAGGGGCCGGACGCGGTGGCTACATCGCTTGACTCAGAACTGGCGGCCCAGGGAGTGGTTTTTGAACCCTTGTCTGAGTTCGTGCTCCAGAACAGTGCCAACCACTCAGGCAGCATTACCAAGGCCACCAAGGCCGTGCGAGACCTGATCATGGACTCCATCAACAAGGCCGACAATAAGCTGAAGCTTTGGCACTATGCGGGCTGGACACACGGGGTAGTCCTGTATGTGCCACGCTTCATAGAGATCAAGAAGAGCTTTGTGCTGGATTTTCTGGAAGACGGAGACGCGGTTCTCAGCGCGCCGCAGATTTTTGTAGTTCTGGAAGAGGGCGCGCGAGTTGAGGTGATCCAAAGGGTACATGGGGCTGATGAAGGCGAGGTTCTCCTGAATGAGTCAGTTGATATACACATAGGGGATGGGGCGGCCTGTCGGTATGTTGCGTTGCACAACCTCAACATTGACTCTAGCAGTTTTGGAACGACCCTGGCCCGGATAGCTCGTGACGGACATCTGCATCATGGTATAGCGGCATTTGGCTCTATGTTCACCAAGTATCGTGTAGATGCCGAACTGAACGGGCCGGGCTCAGATGTGTTGCTTGACGGCATTTACTATCCGGCTGAGGATCAGCACGTGGATCTCCGAACAGTGCAGACGCATTTTGCTCCAAAGTGTGCAAGCCACGCCTTGTATCGGGGCGCAATCCGGGATGAGGCGCATGGCGTGTATCAGGGGCTCATTTATGTTGGCGAGGAAGGCAGCGAGACCGATGCGTACCTGACCAATAACAACTTGCTGCTGAACGACGGCGCACAGGCAGACTCAATTCCATGTTTGCAGATTCACACGAACGATGTAAAATGCAGTCATGGGTCTACAACTGGCAAGCTCAACCGCAGCGAGGTGTTCTATCTTGCTTCACGCGGCTTCTCGCCGGAAGAGGCAGAGGAGATCCTGCTACAAGGCTTTTATGAGCCAATTGTGGCTCGCCTGCCGGGTGCGGTCCAGGAAGAGATTCGTGAGCTCATTGCGGAACGCTTTGTACCGGTTCAGACCCTCTAACGGCACGTAGTTTGAAATGGAGCGAATGTGGGCGCCGAGGTACACCCGGCGCCCGCACCTCATATCGGAGTCGAGTATGGCAAAGTGGATGCCGGTTGTAGAAGAAACGGCCTTCAGGAAGACCTATAAGTACGTACATCGCCGTAAAGAGATTGCCCTGTTCCGCCTTGAGGATGGAGTGTATGCTATAGATAACTCGTGTTCACATGAGTACTCGCCTTTGGTGGAAGGAATGATTGTAGATGGCGATGTATACTGTCCCAAACACGGATCACGATTCGAGATTCGCAGTGGTGCGGTAAAAGATTTTCCGGCTACTCGTGGGGTGAAGACCTATCCGGTCAAGATTGAGGATGGGATGGTGTACGTAAAGATTTAGTCGTGACCGCTTTAGCCGCTGAGATTCCTGTCGGGCTGTACGTGTGCGCCATGTTTGCTATACACTGAGTTTATGCTCCCTATTGAAAAATCGTCCTCTGGTTTTGTTACGCCGATCTATACGGCGGGG
>PXEI01000171.1 GCA_003564775.1 Spirochaetaceae bacterium | reverse complement strand
TCGACTATGACCGCGATATTTACCGCCCTTTTAACGAGACCACACGTGACAACTGGCAGTCATGGCGCTTCAAGAACTCGTTGAGCAATTTTGCACAGCTGGATACACGAGACCTGGTTTTTAACCCCTCAACCGGACACCTGCTTCGGCAGGACGTAACATTTACCGGTGGGCCACTCCGGGGAGACAGCCATTTCATTCGAACCGACTCCAAGGTGGAGCGGTACTTCACCTTATGGGATCTTCAGGTATTTGAAAACTGGAACTGGAAGATGGTGCTCGCTGGACAGTCGCTTATGTCAATCATCTGGCCTTGGGATCAGGGGCTTCATCCGTCACGCTTCAGCGACCAGAAGGGCCCTATCGCATCGGAATCCGACAGGCTTGCCATTGACGGTATGTTTAATGCTCGTGGCTGGGGACGAGAGACCAACCTCCTTGCACTCTGGAACAACTGGCTTGAGTTGCGGATGCCGCTTGCGCAGGACGTAATCTGGCTCGACGGGTTTCTTGAAGGTGCGGTACCGTATGACGACCGAGGCGACATACAAGACACCGATATTGAAAGCTTTAAGTTCAGCACCGGATTCGGGCTGCGCTTTGTAATTCCTCAATTTCCTATTCGCCTGTATCTTGCGCGACCCTTCCGTGTTGTCTACGGCGATCTTGAGTGGCAGACAGGTAGCCTCTTTAATCAAGACGGCCGTGACGGACGTGGTTGGGACTTTGTATTCTCAATCGGTACTGAGCTGTTCTAACGGCTCCCGATCTATCTGACGAGATGCTGTTAAGCAGCATCGGAGGGCAAGGATGAAGTTAGCACGCACCATACTGCTTGGCCTGATTCTGGGCGCAAGCCTTGTTGTAAGCGCCGCAGGAGCAAATCAGCAGCTCTCGACAGTGGCGGTGGTAGATGTACAACGAATTTACAATAGCTTTTATCGTGACTCCCAGGCGGTTCGAGATTTAGAACGTTTGCGAGAGCAGTACCAGAACGAGATCAACTCACACGTCGAGCGACTCGAAGACCTGCGTACACGCCGACTTGAAGCACGTGACAACGACAACCAACGCGCCGAGATTCGTTTGGACGAAGAAATCACCGAACTCCAGGCTTTTATTCAGGAGCTGACTCAACGAAGACGTCGCCAACTTGAGATTCAACAAGAGCGCGTTACCAGTGACAGCTTCCTAGAAGACGTGCAACGCGCCATAGCATTCGTCGCAGAAAGCGAAGGCTATACAGTAGTGCTCCGGAGCGATATGGACGGACTGCAGTGGTGGAGTTCTGTCGTCGACATCAGTGATGAGGTACTCAGCCGACTGCGGGCCACAACCCGCTAGTTGGTAGCGCGAACAGGTGAGCTTGCACTAATGTCGGGTGATACCAACAACGATACCCCAATGATGCGGCAGTACGCACGCCTCAAAGAACAGCACCGAGATGCGGTGCTGTTTTTTCGTCTGGGTGACTTCTACGAAATGTTCCGTAGCGATGCTGTGGAAGCATCCCGTATCCTTGGTCTCACCCTCACTCAACGGGGCGGAGTTCCCATGTGTGGTATTCCACATCATGCTTCCGGCAGCTACATTGCGCGACTTATCCACGCGGGAAAGAAAGTTGCTATCTGTGAGCAGACTAAACTCCCGGCTGGCGGTGGCTTAGCCGAGCGAGAAGTCGTAAATGTTGTAACTCCCGGAACCCTGGTAGAGGAAGATCTGTTGGAGCGCTCCTCCAATAACTACCTGCTATCAATAGCTGCTGGCAGTACCGAGATGTCTCTGGTCTACACCGATCTGTCCACCGGTGAACTAGCTGGCACCGTATACCCACTTGAGGGTGCTCCGCTTCACCTCCGTGCTGAACTCACCCGCCTGCGGCCACGCGAGGTACTAGTGCAGGAAAGCCTGCTCAGCGACTATCCACGCATTAAGGCCGTTCTGACAGAGAGCGACCGCTTGCTTAACAGTTATCCCGACTGGAACTACAACCTCTCTGAGAGCCGGAAAAGTCTGGAACGTGTTCTGGGTGTGGTAAGCCTCAAAGGCTTTGGTATTGCTGACGACTCGCTGCTTCCTTTGGCCTGCGGTGTGTTAATTGAGTACCTGCGTGATACATCGGGCTCCGACCTTTCTCATATCCGCAGCTTACAGCAGTACAGCCGACAGGATCATGTGCAGCTAGACGACGCAACACTGCGCAACCTTGAGTTGCTCACCAACATGCATGACGGTACGAGCAACTATACGCTTCGTAGAACTCTCGACTTCTGCCGCACTTCAATGGGCTCGCGCATGCTCGCCCGCTGGATCGGTGCGCCGTCAACTGATATGGCACTCGTAGCAGATCGACAGGAGAACATAACTCGGCTCTACCATAATCAAATGCTGTTGTCCTCGCTCCGAGAGGAGCTAGGTCGGGTGCTTGATCTTGAAAGACTGGCGTCCCGTGTCGCTATGGAACGTGCTCATCCCAAAGATCTTGTAGCAATTGCCGCTTCACTCGAGGGTATTCTCCGACTGCAAGAACTGAGCTCCGAGTACCTTGGTGAGTCTTCGCTACCTATCAGGAGTTCCGAGGAGATGGAACAGATTTCTTCAATGGCGTCCCATTTGCGCGGGGCGCTGTTGGACGAACCCTCGGTGACCATTCACGAAGGCGGCATATTTCGCGACGGATTCGACCCGGAGCTGGACAGCCTGCGAGGTTTAAGCCGCGACGGTGCCCGTTATCTTGAGGAGTACCTCGAACGCGAGCGCTCCGTTACGGGAGTATCCTCGCTCAAGATTAAGCACAACCGCGTACTTGGCTATTACCTGGAAACTACAAAATCCGGCGCTGGCTCGGTTCCAGATCACTTCATTCGCCGCCAGTCGTTGTCCAACGCCGAAAGGTTTACCACCGAGGAGCTTGCGGGACTGGAGGAAGGCATAACTGGGGCCGAGGAAGGCAGCAACGAACGGGAGCGAGCGTTGTTCATCACCATCCGTGATCGATGCGTCCCGGCCATTCCATTGTTCCTGGCCTGTGCCGATCGTACTGCCCGTCTTGACTGCTTAGCCTCGTTGGCCCTGGCCGCAACTCGTAACGGGTACGTACGGCCCGAGCTCATAGAAGAACCAGTACTGGAAATTCGGGCCGGACGACATCCGGTAGTTGAGCGCCATAGCGCAGATGGTAGTTTTGTCCCCAACGATCTTGTCCTTGGGGGAAAGAGCCCGCTTTTTCGGCTTGTAACCGGCCCAAACATGGCAGGTAAGTCAACCTTCTTGCGCCAGACTGCACTCATTGTGCTTATGGCTCAGATGGGAAGCTTTGTACCAGCAGAAGCGGCCCGAATTGGTCTGGTTGATAGGGTATTCTGTCGTGTCGGCGCGCAAGACAATCTCGCCCGTGGTGAATCCACCTTCCTTGTTGAGATGAGTGAAACCGCTGCCATTCTGCGGAATGCCGGGCCCCAGAGTCTGGTGATTATGGACGAGGTAGGGCGAGGCACCGGGACCACTGACGGCCTGGCAATAGCAACAGCTGTGACTGAGTATTTACTGGAGACCATTGGCGCGCGCACACTGTTTGCCACTCACTTCCATGAACTCACCGCGATGCAGGCGCCACAGCTGGGGAACCTCTCACTTGAAGTAGCCGAAACTGGTGGTGAACTCATATTCCGTAAGCGTGTCGTTGAAGGGCCATCGGAACAGTCCTACGGCGTTCATGTTGCGGCGCTTGCTGGCATTCCGGCAGCTGTTGTACGTCGGGCCGAGGAGCTGCTTGACCAAGCGCACGCTGAGTTGGCAGATGGCGAGTCAACTACTGCAAATCACGCCTCTATGTCTGCTGGCTCCTCCGCAAAGACCGGCCGTCCAGGAACTACCAGCGCTCGCAGCCGTACCACAGAGCTGTTCTCAAACGAGGAGCTTCTGGTGAACGAAATCACCTCGATTTCGGTAGAGAACCTAACACCACTCGAAGCGCTCACAAAAATCGCCGAATGGCAAAAACGGCTGCGAGGCTAATGGCTCCCATTACCGTTCCGCCTAAGGCAGCGGATGCTTTCATTCGCCAGAAGAAGGCTTGCCCCATGCTTTCCAGCAACCAAACCACCACGTACACCAGAACCAGCAGGAGTACCGGAGATAGTTCGGCACGCGGCACCGGAAAACGCGGCGCTATCAGCGCCGTAATGAGCGCTGCGGCAAGAAACCAGCCCGCAAAGTTCGACAGCGGAATGCCTCCCGGGTATCGACCGGGTCGTTCCCAGACCCAGTAACCCCATCCAACCATCCGTGGATCAAGCAACAGATCCCATGCTGTAAAGGCCACAGCCGACACCAGAACAAAGGCAATACCGTTGCTTGCGCCTGTCAGGGCTGCGGCTACCGCCCAGGACGGCGGCATCATCATTAACCATGCTGCCGGAATAACAAGCGGAACATGCAGAATTTGCGGCTGAAGGCGATCGGTGTAATGATACACACCAAAGGGAAAGCCGCTCCGAGTGCCAATAGCCTCAACAATCAAACCAAGCACCGGTACACCAATGAGCACTCGCCACACGGCAATTGTCGGAAGAAATCGGGTTATAAGCGCAATAACCAACACCACCTGCGCAATGACCGCGTGCCGGATCGCCGACTCACGAGCTCCCTCGCGTCCGAAAATGTCCCGTAACGGCAACGCAATCATCGCCCCTACCCACACAATAGACGCACCAAGAACCGGCATCCCACCGGCAAGTTCAAGTCTCAAAGTAAGTAAGGAGGTGGTCATGGATGCCCCGTAATGTGCATACGTAACCAGGCACGAATGAAAGGCCACCAAGGCACACTTGCCATGATCGCGATGTCTTCGCGTAGCGATGTCTCTTCATTGAGGAACCGCAACAGCCGGTCTATAGGATTGCGGCGAAAGAGTTGTTCAAAGATAGGTGCTCCAAGTTCACCATGTCGATACAGGATCTGCAGCAGCATCGCGTCAAATGTTCTGTAACGTGGCGCCGGTTGGGGTAGATGAAAGGGATGACCACGTTCCTCGAGCGAACGAACAATAGCAGCAGAGTCGCGCGCGATACGGTGGAAGGCAAAACCTGTCGAACCCTTCACCCGTCCACCCTTGGTACCGGTGTACAGAATGCGTTCACCGCCACGGCGTGGGAAAGGGTAGTCACTCATCGGAATAACCCCGTCCTCACTTTCAAGCACCTCGTAATCGCCATCTTCAAGCCCAAGTACCCGCTGCATATACCCATGGAGCTCGGTACGATACTCATCGGCAGGCAAGAGGTCAGCGGAGAACAGGGTGTACTCAACCAGCGCCTCGGTTTCGGAGCTCGGGAGTGTGTATACAAAGCGCATGACACCCCGCTGGGGCACGCGGAAGTCAAAAAAACCGGCCTTTTGAGGCATAAAAACCGGCTTGGTAGTACGTACAAAAACTCCGTAAAAATGCTGCTTGAGAAAATGGTACCTGGTGCTGTCTATGGAAAAGCTTCCGGGAACTATGAGGCTGTCAAAAATATACTTCCCATGATACGGCGTCCCATCCACCACAACCGTTGCGCTCTCGGCCCCGTCTTCGACTAAATCGATATTTCCAATGAGTCGCTGGCAGTTGGGCATGTGCTGCAGTTGCTCGGCCG
>PXEI01000181.1 GCA_003564775.1 Spirochaetaceae bacterium | reverse complement strand
GAGAGTGCCTCGCCCCTAAAACCAAGGCTCCGGCACAGGCGGAGATCCTCCTCACTGCGAATTTTTGAGGTAGCGTGCGATAGAGCGCAGACCTTGAGGTCTGTCATGCTCATACCGCGGCCATCGTCCTGGACGCGAATGAGTGAGAGCCCACCGTTCTCAATGCTCAGCGTGACACGTGTGGCCCCGGCGTCCACCGCGTTGTCAATGAGTTCGCGTACTATTGAGGCTGGGCGTTCTATAACCTCGCCAGCTGCAATTTTTCGGGCAACCTGGGGATCAAGGACCCGTATGCGCTCCGACTGCTGCAAACTATCCATACTCAAACATCAGTATCCAATACGTGTCTCTAGGCTCACGGAGGATCGAAGTTCAGGCCGGTCTTTAGAGTCGTACACCATACGTCCTTGCTCATCACGGAGCACAGTCGTGGTGACACCCGCTACAAATGATACTGCTGGCGCAACCGGAAGTACAAGTTCGCCGCTCATAAGCGTGTTGTGATCAAAGAGATCGGCGTCCTTGAAGCCTTCCCGCTCTTGTAGAGTCGGGATAAAGCCAACCCGCCGGTAGCTGAACGAACCGTAGAGTCCGCCTGGCATCCAGCCAGGGAGAATAGCCAGCCTCAGCAGCGCTTCGTCACGGTCAGATTGCGAGTAATCGCCGTTGTCGTCCATCTCCCAAGGCCATAGATAGCCAGCCTCTATGCGGAAGAGTTGAAGAATGTTGATCCCGGCCTCACCGTAAATCCCCATGGTGGCAATGTCGTAGATCTCGTTGTCTGGATCTTCAAGGTACTGAAAGACCTGATCTATACGTTCTGCACGATTGCGATCGTAGGCTGCATTATAGACACCGTGCCGGAATACACCCTGGCTGTAACGATACTCAGCCTTGTAATCCAGTGCAAAGATGTGTCCGGTGAGGCCAGCAGACGCTCCGTAGTTTCGCAGCTCTTGCTTGTCCCAGTCAAACAGCACGTCTTCCTGTAGCCCCGACTCTATGCCACCGTTTTCGGGATCGCCGTAATCGTTGCGCAGGTAGGGGAGCAAGCCACCGACCTCGCTGTAGAGAATAAGCGAAACTGAACGTGTCTCAAGCAGCGGAAAATCAATGTCGGCGGCGACATTCAGCAGGACCGGATCCGCATCAGCAATTAAATCCGACCTGGCATCGTTGAAACCGCGCAATGAGTCGGCGGGGTCGATATCGGCAACTGCGCTCACACCCAGGGCCGCACGGAACAGAGGGGCCGCTGGCCTCATATAGAGGCGGGTTCCGGAGATCTCGGCACCTACTACATCGTTGGTAATTGCTTCAAAGCCCCCGTAGGTTCCATCCAAGCCCAGGTTGACACCAAGTCGACGGACAGCCGGGAAGTTGGTGTCGTTGGCGTAGCGATTCATAAGGATCCCATGACCGAGGGTGATGTTCGAAAGATTACCGGCACGAAAAAAGAATGGATCACGCCGTTGTCCAAACTCGATGTACCAGATTTTTAAGGAGAGGTCGCGAGCGAGGTCCTCAATTGCGTTCTCGGTATCGTTTTTCCAACTGTAGTCGCTCCCGAAACTCCATTCGTTATTTCCTCCGGGCTGATACCAATCTGTGGGGTCAAAAAGGTCTTCCTGGTAAATAAACGGGAGATACAGGGCTGCCCTGAATCGGCCTAGCTCAATACGTGGCGATACGACCACTCGTGAGTAAGTTGCTCCCTCAATCGTTACCGCGCCAAACTGGAGACCAAGATAGTCGGCCATACGCTCGAAAAGTACCGCACCAGGTGCGTCTTGTACCTGAGGTTCCGGCGCTTCTATGGGCTGAGGTTCGGGCTGAGGCTCAGGCTCAGGAGCTGGTTGAGGTTCGGGCTCCGGCGCGGGTTCCGGCTGGGCTTGGGGCACCGTCTCAGGGTCCAGTTCATCAAATTCCAGCTCGCCGAACTCCTCGGCAAGCTCCTCTGGGGAGAGCGTCGCTATCTGCAAGACCTCGGCAAATCCTTCGGCACTCTGTCCCTGCGCTACCGGGATACTCTCACCGGTCTCGGTATTGGTGAGTTCTACCAGGCCACTGCGGACAACAAGCCGAGCCCGTTCACCGGGGTCATGCTGAAAAAGGAAGTCGGTGCCGCGGACACCACCAACCACCGTGCCAGCTCGAACCTGGAGTCGGTTGCCAGCGATTGTACTGGTAACACCGCGAACTCGTCCGCGAACAAGATCCAGGTTCGTACTTGGGGCTTGATTGCGCCCTTGTATGCTTTCCAGCGCAAACTCGGTATTGGTAGCAATTTTGAGAATTGTACCAGCAGGCAGAACCTCTACCTCGGCGGTAGAGCTCTGGTTTACAATGCGGTCACCAGGCAACAAGGCCATTCCGAAGTAATGCTCGTACCGAAATCCCGCGGCGTTCAAAACCTCAAGGCCATCTTGATTCGAGTAGTACACCAATATGGCAACCGGCTCCTCATTCTGTGCCGAGATCGACTGCAACCCAAAGCTGCTTAAGAGGATCAGAACTGCAAAAAAGAACCTGAGACCTGTTCGCCCGCTGGCGGAAACAGCTACGGTGGATTGTGTGTGGGTCATTTCCGTCCTCCTAGTTGAGCGCTATGGTGCTTTCAAGACCGGAGCGCACCGTCCATGGGTCGTCCCCCATTTGCTCTCGAAGTGGGTCGTGTCGGACATGATAGAACAGTGAGATAACCGCCGGTCCGGTGCGATAGTTAATGCGGCTTCCTATGCGGGTGCGGTCAAGGCTCCCTAAATCGTCAAGATCCTTAATGCCTTCTTTGATGTACTCGGCAGAGATCGATACTCCCGGGACAATGCCTTCATTAAGCAGCAGCTCGGAACGGAGGGTGGGGCGTACGCCGTCAACATTACCAAAGGGCCCTTCGAGGCTGCTCTGGAAAACGAGTCTATCCTGGAACAAGGAGAGTCCAGCCCCGACAAGATAGCCCACATGCCCTTCACGCACGGTTTGACTGGAGGAATACACCGAATACCGTTCCAGGCGAAAAAGGTCATAGGTTGAGTCAAAGTATGAAGGAATAAAGTTGTCTCCAAGGAAGCGTAGTTGAGAACGGAACAACAGTATCTGCAGGGCGCGGCCGTCTAAACCTACCTGCCCGCCAAGAGTGTCACCATCTTGCACTACCAGGTCGGCGCCTGAGTTCAGGCTCACCGGGGGTGCGGCAAGGAG
The DNA here is from genome assembly GCA_003564775.1 of Spirochaetaceae bacterium. Taxonomy (GTDB): domain Bacteria; phylum Spirochaetota; class Spirochaetia; order DSM-27196; family SLAA01; genus SLAA01. Next base: position 2,467 of record PXEI01000181.1, on the reverse strand, counting down.
CGGCAGTCGCAGATCACCGCCCAGTATCACCACCTCGTCAGGATCAAAAGTAAAGGTATCGTCAGTGTTCAGGGGATCTCTGTCAAAAAAGTAGGCCGGATCGCGGTCAGCTGCGGCTGTAAAACCTAGTTGCAGTCGGGAGAGTAGCGGTGACTGCATTCCAAATAAGGGTCGGGCATACAGGCGAGCACCGAAAAGATCAAAGGCGGCGAGGTTGCCAACAAAGCTTTCTATACCCAGATAAGGAAACTCAACCGCGCTGCCGTCAAAGTCAAACTCGGCACCAAATACCGGGGTATCGGGGCGAAAGAGCGTGTTCCTGTATCTGCCCACAATAAAACCGTTGCCCAGGGTCACCGCATCTAAACCACCTAAACGGGCGTAGATCGGGTCACCCTTATGTGCCCAACGGATGTAACGGATTTTTGGAAGATACACCTCAAGAAACTCAGAGAACCCCTCTGCTTCCCAGTCTTCCTCTCGTACCTCAAACTCGGTGCCGTCACTGCCACCAGTGAACCGGTAATGCAGCAACAGGTCAAAGCCGACCCCAAACTTACCAACCGACAGCTCCGGCACAAAACCGAAGGCCTGAAATGTAATGATCTCACCATCGGAATCAGAATAACTCTGTACCCCAAAACTCAGACCCAAGCCAAAGTTAATGTCCGGTCCGGTCGACTCGGTTTCACTTTCTGCCTCGGCACCAGTCTCCTGCGCTCGAACTTCGCGAACAGGGTGCATGGCCAAGAGCAGAGCGAACAGCATAAGTACTGTGACGTGTTTCAATTGGGTCTCCTTATGTGTGAAGGTTTCAAGGCGCTGGTGTCCACCATACTATACTACATCGCTTGGTCAAACGCCGCTACCGGCTCAATACTCAATAACGGCTTCTATTCCACCCTGCACACCAAGCAGGGTCTGATTAATGACCTCACCGTCTTCGACATTGAAGGGCTCACGTCCGACACCAAGGTCAAGGTATACACGTACAGCGCCCCGCTCTGGTATCTCAAGCTTGCTCTCGTGGCCAAACACTATTGTGAGAAGGTCACGTTCCGGTCGTTGCTCGTTTCGGCGTTCGGAAAGGGTAATCCGTTCGGTATTGCGAATAAAGGCCCCACGTTCAATCAGCGGGTCAAAGCGGCGCACGCCAAACAGTGAGTCCGGGTAAATGCGCCACTCGTACCGTGCTCGGCCTGCCAGTTCACGGCTGAAATAGTCTTCCAGCTCAAACAGTACAAGGCTGTCGAGGGATAGCGTTCTTTCGCGCGATGCAAAAAAACGGGTGGTGTTTTCAAATCGGATTCGCTGCAGGGTAGTTGAGTCTGGCTCACGATGCCGAAGTGAGTACTCAATCCGGTTGCTCAGTTCATCACTCTCGTAGCGGTGCGTCAGAGGATATGCACCCAGGCTGCCAAAGAGGTTCAGGGCAACCGACTCCAGACTGAGGTTAATGCCCTGGGTATCGGTGAGCGAGTCATCTCGTCGCAGGAGCTCACGGTCAAAGGTGAAGCTGGCGTTTGAAGGGACATAGAGGTCACGCAAGCGCGAACCAAAACTGCGCTCAAACTGTACCCCGATCTCGGGACGGTAACGCGCAAAAGGGAGCCCTTCGGTAGTCTCGGCAAACTCAAAACCGTCGCGGTCTTGGAGTAACTCGTAGAACGGAATGGATGAGTAGAAGTAAGGGATCTCACCAAGAGAGTCGCCGTAGACCGAAAAGTCGTCGGCAAAGTCGCGGTTGTCGGGAGCCGGGTAACTGCCTGAAGCGGTGCGTCCGTAGCGAGGCGAAATACTGTAGCGCGTGCGTTGTGAGGTTTCAAAGCTGAAGCTTGGTCCTCCTCGCAGCAAAAGGCTCGTACGTTGCCGACCGTCAATGACCGAGCTGTTCTCGTAGCCCCCCTCAAGCACAACATCAAAGCCCAAAGGATCGGGGCGGTAGCCAAAGCGGCGCCGGATATCGCCGGAGCGTCGTGCTGCGTCACGGTCTGTACGTGGTAGCAACAGCTCATAGGCCTCGACCCAGGACGAGAAATAGTCGATATCCGGCAGTTCGTACCCGGTAGTCCGGTTCCTCAGCCGCAGGCTGCCGTCAACAATCCAGGAAACCGTTTCCTCGCTGGTGTTGTCGGTTAGACCCCAGACTTGATCCAGTCGTTCACTTACAAGCACTGCTTCGCTTTCCAGGAGAATACTGCCTATACCTGCCCGACGCACGCGCAGGCTGTTGCCCCGCGACATGCCAGGTGCAAAGCTGTCGTAGGAGCGGCGGTAACGGTCCATGAAGCTAAGCGGCGCGGGGCGGGCGGGAATCTGAAGGCGGTGCCCCCCGGCGCTACTCCAACGTTCCTGGTCGGTGTAAAGCTCAAGATCCGTCTCCAGACGCGCGCCTACGACGTCGGCCGCAACTCCGCTACGGGACTGAAACAGGCCCACTCCGGCTACGCGCTCCGACTCCAACCCG
>PXEI01000346.1 GCA_003564775.1 Spirochaetaceae bacterium | reverse complement strand
TACGAGATCGGGTTTGGTGGTCTTGACCACGTAATTGCATCGGGACGCAACATAAACATTCTTGTTATGGACACCGAGGCATACTCGAATACCGGCGGACAAATGTCCAAGGCTACCCCAATCGGGGCTATTGCCAAGTTTGCCTATAGCGGTAAGAACATCAAGAAGAAAGACCTGGGCCTCATGGCAATGAGCTACGGCTATGTATACGTCGCTCGAATTGCTATGGGTTACAACCGAATCCAGACCATCAAGGCGTTCCAGGAAGCTGAAGCCTACGACGGCCCCTCGGTCATCATCGCCTACTCGCACTGTGTTGCACACGGCATTGATATGTCAAAGGGACTGGACCAGCAGAAGGCAGCCGTTACCTCGGGTATGTGGCCACTGTACCGCTTTAACCCCTTGCTTGCAGACGAAGGCAAGAACCCATTGACACTCGACTACAAGGAACCAACGACCGACGTTGCGGACTACATCTACAAAGAGACTCGCTACCGCTCCCTTAAGGCATCACGGCCGGAGTTGGCGCAGCAGTACCTTGAGCAGAGCCGCAAGAACGTCAAGACAACGTGGGCGCAGTACAAGCACCTCGCGGAGCAGCAGTTCTAAGCTTGCTCCATCCTGGAGCCCTGCGTCGCCCTGAGGGCGGCGCAACTCCAGATCTTGCATCTAAACAAAAAAGCCCGGCGCTAAGCCGGGCTTTTCTTTTCTATACACATTTTGTTTCGGGCATCTTCAGTCCGGAACGTACCACCGGAACCGAAGCCCCTCAGGCATCATTTGAACCGTGAGAGATCTTAGAACTCGCCGTCCGGCCCGATGATAATCTTCTTGAACTGAGTGACGATAAGTTCAGCCACTTTTGTTGCGTCAATTTTTGGAACACGCGCATCTTTCCACATTGATTGTTCAAAGAAACTCTTGATGGCCGACAAAATATCGTCGGTGTGGTAAACCACATAACTGAAGTTGTGGCCCTCGGACTTGGTGATGGTGAATGACGTATAGGTGATAACCGGTTCCTTACCAATCATGATGCGATCTTGTCGCTTTGAGGTGAAGATCTCGACCTCTTTCAATCGATACGGAATCCGGTGCAGCGCTGAACGGTAGGCAGGTTCAACGTGCTTCTCGGTGTAGTTTTGAGGCTCTACAACGACAAAGATCTTCTTACCGTCCGCTTGGAACACAATACCTTCGTCACTAATGTAAATGTCCTTGACCGCTGCGTATGAGGTAACCTCATACTTTGTGTAGGTCGTATTGAGATCGAAAAACGCGCTGATGATGAAGCCGCCCTCAGTTGGCAGTTCATTCTTGTTATAGGCTGAAAAAAGCTCTTTTACGACGGCCATGCTATCCTCGCTTATGCTCTAAGTATAGGTGAAGTATATTTTGAAGCAAGGGCCATGTCAAACAAAGCTCGCATCAAGTGAGTAAAAGTTACGATAGTTGTCCGAGGTACAGTCTTCAGGTTATACTTGCATTGAGGAAAAATGGAACTGCATAGCGCTTTTCACATTCTGGGAGTTAAACCGGACTGCGACTCAGGCCAACTGAGCAAGGCTTTTCGAACCGCGGTCAAGCAGTACCACCCTGACTTCAACGCGGAACGGCTCGAATGGTCACATGAGATGATGACTCGACTGAACCCCGCCTATGCCGTTGCTGTTGAGCATCTACGCAACCGTGAAGCCGCGGTTCCAGGTGGCAGATCATTCAGGACAAGCCACCCCACGGCGGGCTCGAACGGCCACTCGCACTCACCCCACAAAGAAGCCCCTCCTGCAGGAGGAACATATTCCGACGATCACGCTCCACACTCGGATCGCAATCCCCGTTTTGATACGTACTTTCCCGAGTACTGCGATGAAGTCATTGAAGCGCTCTACCTCTACTATCAGTACGGTCTTGAGAATCTTCATCTCCGGAACGAGGGAAACCTGCGTTTCCGTTATCGCTCTGCCCTCAAGAAACTACTCAAGGCCGCGGAGAAGCTTAGTCAGTTAGAGTCGTTGGAGTTGAGCCCACGAGAAAAACTCGAGTTGGAGGGTTACCTTCGGTTTTCGCTTGCGTTCTTGCGCTGTGCTAAGGGTGGCATTATCTTCATGCCCTCACTCGGGAACTTTGAGACCAAAGCCCATAGGCACTATGAGCACGCCTCTCGTATTCTTGATAATGCGATCAAACGCGCGTTCTTTGACAACCACTTTCCTACCCCCTCAAACTCCCTGAGCCAGGAGTCCCTTTCACTGTGCGAACAAGAACTCCTGATTGTGAGAGGTGGGTACGCCGAGAGTCGTTATTATGAAGACGCAGGCTTTAAGCTGCGACTTGTAGAACGGCTGGGGTTTCTGCTTAAGCTGTAAGCCCCCTCACGCAGGTGCACCCTGGCGGGCGCACAAAAAAAGAGGCGCCAGCAAACATCTGTCTACCGGCGCCTCTTGGCATATCAGGTTCTCAACACACTGCGCTCAGGCCACCTGATCTTCTCTTCCACCAAACTGGCGGTATGACCCTGGCCTTCCTACATGTTCTTCTTTGCCTTAGCCGCCTCTGCCTTGCGCGCAAGATTAAGCTGGGCTATCGCCAGTTTGGCAATAGGAATTCCGTAGGGTGAACATGATACATAGTTCATTCCGGTATCTTTGGCAAACGGTATGTTGGCTGGTTCGGCGCCATGCTCGCCGCAGATACCAAGTTTCATTCCCGGCCTCGTGAGTCGACCTCGTTCGGACGCAAGTCCAATGAGCTCCTTGACTTGCTCACCGAGTACCTTAAATGGATTCTCTTCAAGCAAGTCAAACTCGTTGTAGTCGGAAAAGAAGTTGTTGAAATCATCGCGTGAGAGGCCATTGGTAGTCTGTGTGAGGTCGTTGGTGCCAAAGCTGAAAAACTCTCCGTAGCGAGCTATGCGGTCTGCCTGGAGCGCTGCCGCTGGCAGCTCAATCATGGTACCTACCTGATAATCTATAGGCTTAAGCCCATACTTTGCCCTTACCTCTTCCTCAAGCTCACGTATACCAATTATGGATTTTCCTTCGATCTTCTTTCCGTTCCGGATTGTCTTCAGCTCGGTGGAACTCATGACAAGCGGAACCATTATCTCTGGTTTTGCCTCTACGCCTTCCTTTTTGAGCTTGTAAGCAGCCTCAAAAATTGCGCTTACCTGCATGTTGTAGATCTCGGGGTAGGAAATTGCAATTCGACAGCCCCGATGTCCAAGCATGGGATTAACCTCTGCAAGCATGTCGCATCGTGCCTTCACCTCGGCAGCAGTGGTCTTGGAATTGCTCTTCTTGAGGAAGGAGACGAACTCCTTCATGCTGCCTTCGGTGTGCGGCAGAAACTCATGGAGCGGTGCGTCGAGCAACCGAATAGTTACCGGTCTGCCTTGCATGATCTTGAACAGGTCATAGAAGTCCTGTACCTGCATCTTTCGTAGTTCGTTAAGGATTTTTTGACGGTCCGCTGTCGAGTCTGCAAGAATCATTGAACGGAACTTGTTGATGCGCTTCTCGTCAAAGAACATGTGTTCCGTACGGCACAGACCAATTCCGGTGGTCTTAAACTTCAGTGCAAGCTCCGCATCCTTTGGCTGGTCAGCATTTGCCCGCACGTCAAAATTGTCGTCAATCTGGTTCTGTACGAGCTCAAGTAGTTCGAGCAAACCACTGCCTTCCGGGGTAGGCTTTGTCAGCACACCCTTTCCAACGTACAGCTCCGGTGGGTCATAGTAGGGCACGTGAAGGGTAATGTACTCACCCTCTTTGATAACCTTTTGACCAATCTTCATCTGTCCCTTTTGGAACGAAATGCCCGGATAAACCAAAGCGACCTTACCAAGGCTTCGAGCCACAACCGGCGCATGAGACGCATAACCGCCCTCGGTGGAAAGCACACCCCGTGCTACCTCGATAGCTTTTACGTCCTCTGCATAGGTAGACGACATGGCCAGGATGAAGTTTGTGTCCTCTCCCTTTTGTGTAGCTACCCGGTGTGCCTTAATGAGTTCGTCGGTGGAAAAGAAGACTCTACCGATGGCAGCTCCGACGGCTCCAGCGATACCACCTGATACATTAAAAAACTTCGAAACCGAGGTGCTATCGAGAGCGGGATGAAGAATCTCAGAGAGTCTGCCTGGTTTAATTGCATTAATGACATAGGCTTCATCGACAACGCCTTCTTTCTGAAGGTCAAGCAAGGTCTTGATCTCGGCCTGCGCCGATTTATTTGGTACCGGCTGTTGGTCAATAACCCAGAGTCGCCCATCCTCAATTGTGAAGCGCACCCGCCTGATCTCTTTGAAGTTCTTTTCAAGCTCATTGCCGATGCGCACCAGATCATCTCTGTACTTTTTCTGAATCTTATTGATGTCGGTTCCGGACTTCGCCCGATTATCGAACGCCCCGGCAAAGAACTCGCCCCGGAGGACATTTTCACCGGTGATGATGTCGTGCGTGTAGTAGTCGCCAAATGAGCTGTTCTTGCCAAAGTTACCAAAAACCATGGTCTGTATAAGCAAGGCCGAGTCGGCACTGGTTTGGTTCGTCTGGAACAACGAGTGGAACAGATTGATCACATGCGCCAGCTGCTCATAGCTGTTGGTATATACTCCCCCAGGCAATAGCTCTTTGCTTTCTTCAAGAGCCTTCATCATGCCGGGCTTTCCCTTAGCTTTCTTCAGCTTTTGCTGCATGGCAGAGAGCTTCTTTTCCCGATCCTTGGATGGATTAGTAAGCAGCTCAAGCTCCATGATCTTGAGAACGACGTTTGCATACTCATGGTAAGCAAAGTCTTCACCAACATACTTCGCAAAACCTTCGACCGTTGTTTCGGTGAGTCCAATATTGTGCAAGGTCGAGAAGGTGTTCACCATGTTAAGCATGGGACTTTCTACAACCTTGATCAGCAAGGGGTTGGTTGCGTCGTCGAAGCCCTTGCCAAAGGCCTTCTCCATCTTCTCAATAGGAGTACGAAGCAGGTGTTTGGGATCAATCTTGCCTTCCGATAATTGGATCACGACTTCACTGGGCAAGATAAAGCCAGGGGAGATCGGCGCGCCGAGTGAAGCAAGCTCCATGACTCGCCTGCCTCGACTTCCAATTACCTCCAGCTCATCGGGGTCTTGAAAATACTCCGTACTGGTAAATGAATAATACTGCTTCATGCGCTTTTTCTCCGAGTTACTGCTCTCATCACTCTGCACGTCGAATCCTTAGAACAAGTCAAGAACACGGTCAACTCCGCCGCGCAGAAAGACCTCAAAGCGTGGACTCGCGCCTTCATACAGATACCGCTGGAGCTTCGACACATCTTTGATCTCATCGCCAACGACGCTCACCATAATCGGCATGCCGTGTTTTACTTTGCCCCACTTAAAGAGGGCATTAATATCGTTGATACGTTCGTTTTCATACCAGATGAGGACATCGAGACCCGGGTACTTTGCCTTGTAACTCTCAACGATCCGCTTCCATGCCTCAACGTTTCCGTTATGAAACAGCTCATTGCTTACAACTACAGAGTAGCGCGGCGTCATGCGTCGACCTGAAGTCGGCGCTGGAGCGGGCGCGGCTGCCTGGGTTGGTTTAGCAGCCTCTGTAGCAGCACCGCTATCCGATGTCGAGTCACCAGAGAACCCACCTACGGCTCGTGGACGGACCTTGACCGCTGCCGCCCCTGCGGAGGTCGCAACGTAGTCCTTCTTGTCTTTC
>PXEI01000343.1 GCA_003564775.1 Spirochaetaceae bacterium | reverse complement strand
TTCAAGCTCATGATTGGAGTCTTGCATACCGAACGCGGTGCTGCTGCTGCGGCAGTGGAAAAGCTACTGAGTTATCTTGGTGCAGACTCTCACGAGGCAGGAAATTCCAATGTAGATCGGCTAATCCAACGCAACGTATGCGGCTTCACGGTGACCGCGCCTAAAGGTGCGGGGCTGAGCCAGGAACTCATTCATCAGGAACTTGAGCGTATCGCCCGCACCGGCGCGCCTCTGGCATTGTACCAACTGCCTCAGATCACAGAAAACGAAATGAGCCCGGAGACCTTTGGAGACCTGGTGGCGCGATTCCCAAATATCTACCTCTTCAAGGACACCAGTGGTGGAGACACAGTTGCTCTCTCGGGGGTAGATGTCGCTGGAGTGTTTATGGTTCGCGGCGCCGAGGGCGAGTATGCCTCATGGCTGCAGCGCAGCGACGGCTACTACGGTTTCCTGCTGAGCACCGCGAACTGTTTTGCACGTGAACTCAACGATGTAGTCGAGGCGGCCCTTGCCGGAGACACGGAAAAGGCAGATGCTATGTCCTCGCGGGTTGCAGCAGTGGTATCAACGGTGTTTACTGCCGCCGCGCAGCTTTCGTTTGGGAACCCGTTTGCCAACGCCAACAAAGCCATAGACCACCATTTTGCCTACGGGCCTGTTGATGCACCGAAGGCCGACGCACCCATGACCCACAGCGGCAACCGCCTGCCAGCAGAGCTGATCAAGACGGCAGCCGACGCGCTCACCACCCATGGACTCTACCCGGACCGCGGCTATCTGGAGTAACCGCGGCGAAACACTCAGAGGCGCACGACTCTCCGCAAGCTCAAAGGCTCGGCCGGATCGGTGCTCAACTCAAGAGCCACCGTGTAGGACGCCCCGTCAAACAGACAGATATCGGGGCTTTCTTCCCTGCAGTAATAAAGCCAGAGCTGTAACTCAATGCTCTGACGTATGTTATCCGGGTCTAAAACCCGCGACTCAATGAGCGACTCAATGGGAATCTCTATGTACTCCTCAAGTGGAAAGGAAAAGCTCCGGCCACCGAGGTTCCGAGCTACCACTGAGTTAGGGCTGCCAGCGTTGAGCCGGTAGCCGGGAGGAAGCTCAATAGCAACCCGGATTGAGCCCTCGTTGCGGTCAACCCGGCCAGCAAGCAGCAAGCCCTGGTCGGCTCCACCAGGAAGCCGGAGTTCAAACGGTCGGGCCGACGCCTCACCGGGACGCACGCGAACTACACGGTGATTGTTGCGGTCGCTCAGCCACAGCTCGTTACCGTCGTAGGCAAGCGCACTCGGCTCCTGCAGTCCAAAGATCGGCACCGTACTCAGCTCGCCAGCACGCAAAAGCTTAAGCTTTCCGTTGTAGGTGTCTGCAACGTATACATCGTCACCAACTGCAGCTACGCCCGACGCGTGCATAAGTCTCGCCTGAGCTACCGGCCCGTCACGGTCTCCAAACTCAAACAACCCCGAACCAACAAGGGTTTGCACCGCGTCCACGGCGTCTTCCCCGTCCCCGGATGACGCCGCAAGACTCACGGCGCGAATAGAGCTAGACTCAGCGTCGGCCACATACAGAACATCGCCGGCCACCGAGAGGCCGGATGGCTGGGCAAACTCGGCCAAGGTACGTGTACCGTCGACCAGGCCTTCAGCCGAGCTTCCGGCGAACGGTGAGAGCGCACCGTTCTCAGGATTGTAGCGCCAGATCTGATGCTCGCCAGCGTTGGCGATGTAGAGGAGGCCATTGTGCACCGCAAGGCCCCAGGGGCTGCGTAGTCCGCTAGGCAAGGTAACCGCACCCCGGTACAGAGTGCCGAGCTCGCCGGTATCAAGGTTAACGGCTCGTAGTGCGTGGTTGCCAGTGTCAGCAATATAGAGCGTGCTGCCAATGCGAGCCATGCCCCGAGGACTGCGAAAACGGGCCGCCGCAAAGCTTTCATCAACCAAGCCTGGAACCCCGCTACCGAAAACCTGACGCACCAGCCCAGTATCGATCTCGGCAGCAATTACGCGGTGATTGCCGGTGTCCGCAAGGTAAACAAGACTGTTATCCGGGTCAGGCAAGATGCCGTCGGGAAAGCGCAGCAAGGTCGGTGGTAGCATTGGCTGTGAAGCAATCCGCAGCCCCTGAAGTGGCGCTGGATCGTCTGGGAGCTCTGAGGCAATTACCGCGTCCAGTAGCTCAGCCATAGGTTCAAAAGGCCACTCACCTACGGTGCCTCCGACTATGCTTCCTTCCGGGTCAATGAGAACAATTGTTGGCCAGCCGGGAACTCCGTAGGCGCTCCAGAGAATCATCTCGGAGTCGTTGAGCACCGGATAGCGAATGTTGTAACGGCTCACGGCCTCAAGAATGTTCTCCGACTCACCCTCGTGACTGAACTTGGCCGAGTGTACTCCAACGACCACCAGACGCCCGTCGTAGCGTTCATGCAGTGCATTGAGTTGGGGAATCATGTGATAGCAGTTCACGCAGCCATAGGTCCAGAAGTCAAGCAGAACGAAACGTCCACGCAGATCATCCATGCTCAACGGCATTCCGGTGTTGACCCAGTCCGCAGATGGCGGAAACTCTACCGCAGCTGGCACCTGTTCATCTTCGGTCGGTGCGGCGGGTGCGGCGGGTGCGGCGGGTGCGGCGGCGGGTGCCGCGGTTTCGGCGGTCTCGGGACCACAGGCCAGAAAGAACATCAATATGCTGCCAGCAAGAACCACCGACACCCGAGACAACACTTTCTTTTTCATGATTATAACGGTAAACAATTCTCTGTGACCCGTCTACGGAATTCTCTCTCAGCCCTAATGCTGTGCAGCGAGATAGAGTATGAGAAGTGAGACAACCGCCGCCCCACTGAAGAAACAAACAAGGCAGCTCTCTTTGTCCTTGGGCATTTCTTCTTTCACGGTATTCAGAATAAGAGCTCCGGTTACGAGCTCCCAGAGAACCGGCCGGGCATTGGCGGCTACCCGGGAGCCCGCCACATATCCGGCAACCAGTGCGGCGGCGAGCACCCAGCGTCCCCAATTATGATAGCGGTGGCTGTGATGTCTGCGAAGGCTGTCATCCGACATGTAAAAGTGTAGCGCCAGTACTATCCCCAACAGCAGCGCGGCCAACGACCCACGGGAACTAATGCCATTGAGCAGATCACCGATGAGAAAGTGATACGCAGCAAAAAAGAGGATATGCACGCCAAAACCGAGCGTCCCGGTGTAGTCCGCCCCGCCGCGTCTAAGACTTGCCTTGCGCGAAGACAGGGCAAGCACCTCAAGCGCATAGAACAGCCCGATACCCACCAGTGCCAGAAGGTAAGCTTGTCGTGGGAAAAGTGCAGCACCGCTGTGATCAAGCTCCCGTTGAGCTGCGCCAAGTTCCGGAAGGAGCTCAAGAAACACATACGCGAGCGAGACCCCTGCAGCGAGCGAGACCCACCGAAACGGGGGCAGCAAATGCTCAAGCCAAACCGCCTTTTCAACGAACAGCGTGATCACGGCCAGAATCAGAACCAAAGTGAGACTGATAGCTGTCATAATGCGCAACTTTATACCCGAAAGCCACAACGTGCAACGTATGCGGCTCCTCTGCCCGCAACCTGTCGGAAAACCTCTAACAGGATCAGACCGTGTGCCACCGCGATTTGCGTTGACAGACGCTGTAGCAACAATTAGCGTTGTGTGGAGAGATCCCTCTTACCGGTACAAGGAGAATAATTATGGAAAACCTGGAAAACAACATTCCAACACTGAAAGAGGCGCTGCAGCAGCCACAGAAACATCGGGACATGGGTCTTGCCCTGCAACCCATGGACAACTACAGCAAGACTCCGGGCGGCCCGAACGACACACCTTTGGCGTTCTGGGCGGCGTGGGACTTAAAGGACAGGCCCCGCCGAGTCGCGTTGCTCCTGGATGACTGTCAGGAGGAGTACCGGCCATATGCTGGGGGTATCCTTCCCAACATGGAGAAACTGCTCGATGTCTTCCGCAAGGCGCGATCAAGCAGCGACGGCGTCTGCATCGCCTGGAGTTCCTGGAGCCGCAGATTTGACGACGGCATTTCCAACGCCATGGACCGCTGGTACGGCCCCAAAGGCTTGCGCCCGGACAACCCGGAAAACGCCGCCTACGTCTTCACTGGCAGTGCGGGCTTGCAACCACTCGCCGAGATAGCCCCAACGGAGGAGGAAGTCGCAGATGGCTGGCTGTACCGCGGGAAACATCTGGACATGTTCTGGACATTTAACGAGGACGGTACATCGTACCTGGATGAGAAACTCAAGGCACTCCATATTGATACCATTGTTATTGTGGGCCTCTGGACTGACGAGTGTGTCCTCAGCACCGCCTATGCGGGCAACTCGCGTGGGTACGATGTCGTGGTGGTAGGTGACGCGGTTGCAACGGCGACAGACAACCAGGAAACGGCCCTGAAGGTTGCCAACAGCACGGTCGCCAAGGTCTTGTCGACTGACGAAGTACTCAACTACATGAAGAACGATTTCGTCACGGGCGAGCCCGGCGCGGTCAAAGGCACCCGCCACCCCGACGGCCGGAAAGACTGAGTACGAGTTGATGTCGTGAACGCCGAGGCCCGGGTAGCAGGACTGAGATTGACTCTCGTGATTGTCTGGATGGGAATGACCCTGTCTGCCTGTACAAGTCTTGGTACGAGGCCTGATCGTGAGCAGGAATCCGCAGCCTCCACATCGAAGAGTACTCCTGAAAACGAGGCCGATGTCGCTTTGCAGCGGGCGTATCGTGAGTATCTTACATGGGTCGAGGTCGAGCTTGTGCCGCGCGTAGAGTCCGAGGTGAAGGAGATGATGCGCCTTGGTTGGGTGCGCTCAGTTGACGACATCGATCTATGGCATTTGCACATTGGGTATCCGAGCGACCTATTTCCAGAAGGGTCGGCACATGTATCGATAGAGACGCTTCGCTCCGTACATGAAACAGCGCCACACCACTTGCTCTACCACTCAATGGAACGTCCACATGAGGTGCGCCGTAGCTGGATGAACGCACTCGCGCAGGCTGAGCACAAGGAGCTCAGGCGTTGGGTTGCCGAAATTGAGGAACACGAACTGAGGCCGGTGAGCCACCGCTACCCGCCCGGATACCATTATCCGGTCATGGTCGCGTTCGGCCCCTCAGCAGAAGGAGCTCCCTTCTTTGGTGTATCTCACGTACTACGCGGCGAGGAGCTTGTGTTTGGCGTCCGGGCTCTCGTGTATGCCGATAGTAACCCAAGGTGAGCGTCGCAATGGGAGCTGGCACCTCGGTGACGCTCTTGCGCCGGGCACCGACAGCGGCTACTATGAGGATATGCACAATCTCGACCGGATTCTTCGGGAGTGTTTCTGGGACACGAACTTCTCAGGCAACGACATACTAGATATCGCGGCTGGCAGTGATGAGCGCCGCAAGGCTCAGGTATTCGAGAAAATTCTGCTTAACAGCTCCCACATGCTGCGGGATCTGGAGCTCTTTCCCGCTGGTGAACTCCGGTCTCTCCTTCAAAATTATCAGTTGCCGCAATTCAACTATGAACATGCCTTCCGGAGGAAAAATCTGGCAGAGGTCTATTATTCGAAAGGTGAACTCAAGATCCCGGAACTGCAATGGAAACGCTAGCAGCGGGCTCTGCTCCTGATCCGGAACATCAGCAACTCTATGAACTGCAGGATCGGGTGCTGCACACGGTGTTTGCGGTTGAACAGGAGTTCTATCTGACCGGAGGCACCTGCCTGAGCCG
>PXEI01000189.1 GCA_003564775.1 Spirochaetaceae bacterium | reverse complement strand
CTCGTGGCCGAAGGCCTCGAGCATGGCGCCATCGATAGAGAACAGCGCTATCACCTCGCCACGAAGGCTTTTGCCCATACGGCGGCCTACGACGCCGCAATTGCTTCATATCTAAGCGGACACGACGCCAACCGCATAGGTCACAGTTACGAACTACTCACCCGCGAGGAGCAGTGATGTCCGACTTACGTTCCGCATATAGCCGAATACTTCCGGATAGTTTCCCGGGACAGATGGAACTATCCTTTATCGACGGGGCCGAACGCCAGACTTTGATCTACGAGAAGGTCGAATGGAACATTGACGGTGAACGTAAAGGCCTCCGTTACGGTGAGAACCCGGATCAGCCCGCAGCTTTGTACAAGCTCGTCAACGGTAATCTCTGTTTAGGTGAGGTTGAGTGCTTAAGTGACGGAAACCACCTGGTTTCCGATGTTGAACTGCTGCAGTCTGGAAAGCATCCGGGAAAGATCAACATTACCGACGCAGACAGCGCGCTTGGCATCCTGCGCTACCTGCAGGCCGAGCCAGCCGTGGTAATTGTTAAGCATAACAATCCCTGTGGTGTTGCAGTCTCAGATACCCTTGAAAGCGCGTATCGAAAGGCCTATTTGGCCGACGCAGTTGCTGCCTTTGGCGGCACGGTGGCGGTGAACAGGGAGCTCGACCAGGCAAGCGCCGAGGCGCTTATGGAGTCCTACTCAGAGGTTGTAGTAGCGCCGGACTACGCACCTGGGGTTCTGGAGATTCTTGCACAACGCAAGAACCTACGGGTGCTCCGAGTAGCAAACATGGGCCGCCTCGCCGACTGGATGCCCCGGCGGGTTCTGGACGCAAAAAGCCTTATGGACGGCGGAATGGTACTCCAATGGAGTTATGTTTCGTCGGTGACAGCGGCCGAGCACTTTTTGCCCGCGCGCTGTGAGTTTCAAGGTAAAACCTATGAGGTCCAGCGCACACCAACCGAGCAGGAGTACAAAGACCTGCTTTTCGGCTGGCTTGTCGAGTCAGGTGTAACGAGTAACTCGGTACTCTACGTGAAGGACGGCGTGACGGTAGGTATAGGGACCGGCGAGCAAGACCGCGTTGGCGTGGCCGAGATCGCACGAGACAAGGCCTATAAGCGCAACGCCGAACGGCTCGCTCGTACACTTTTTGGGAAACCGCTCAGTGAGCTCCAGGATCCGAATGAGCGCGCGGAAGTGGATCGCCTCAATACGGAAAACAACGGCGGCCTGCGTGGTGCAGTCATGGTTTCAGACGCATTCTTTCCGTTCCGGGACGGTATTGAGGTGGGCCTCAGGGAAGGAGTAACGGCTGTAGTTCAGCCAGGCGGTTCCCTGCGTGACTACGAGAGTATTGAAGCCTGCAATGAATACAACGCAACAATGGTGTTTACCGGCCAACGTAGTTTCCGTCACTAGGGCGTAGTTTCCCTAACGATACTTTCATCAGGTGGATTTATTTGATATGAGCAAACGTTTTTCTCGTACTACCGTTCTCTTGCTCGCCGTCCTTGTGCTCCAGCTTCTGGTGCTGGTCGCTGGCGCCGCCTTTATCCTTGCTCGCTTAGACGGACTCGATCAGGCGCGGAGACAACGTGAAAACTCCTTGACCGAGGAGATTCGCAGCAATGCAGAGATGCTCGAAGCCGTGGTGCGGACGCTCCACAGCAGTAACGAGCAAAGCAACGAGGTGCGGGAACTCCTGGGACTCCCACCAGTAAGGTCCTCCGCACTCAATGATCTTGCGCGCCGGGCAGAGTCGCAAACCAGCTCACCACACCCCATTACTGAAGCACTACAAGGGCTTGTCCAGCATCACCGGCGCGAAGTTTCTCGTGAGTTTTTGTCAAGTTTCATTACGAGCCCAAGCTTTTCAGAGACACTGAACGCTCTTGGCCTTGCTTATGCCGAACGCAGTACCACCGAGGGTGAACTAACCCAAAGCGGGACGCGTTTCTTTCGGCTCCAAGCCTCCGAAGATGAAGTTGTGGTGTCCGCAACGACCGGCAACAGCAGGAGTTTTTCGCAACCAGACGCCTCGTTTCGTTCTTATCTTGAAGGCCGCATCGCCGAGATCGAGACCCATCTGCAGAGGCTCAACCGCGCCCAACAGGAGTTTGCCGGACTTCCAAACCAACCGCAGGTGCGTGAGGCACTCCAACAACGCAGAATATCGGCTCGCGTAGAGCAAGGCGAACACAGCACCGAGCTAGAACTGCGCAATAACTACGGCGAGACACTACGCACGCTTCGCTTATCGCACGACGAAGGTACTGTGCGCGGCTTTAACTCCGGCGCCATAAGCATCGCCGACCTGTCAGAGCAACTCCCACAGTACATACTCGAACTGGACAACCGCTCACGTATTGATCGTGAAGTGTCAGCTCAACGTGACAGGATTATCGAGCTCTTGTCCGACCCCAGCCTGGTGGAAGAACTCCAAAAAAACGGTATACAGATCGACGCCACCCCACGCACAACCCAACGCCACTACCTTTTTGATGTCGTTGACCTGACCAGCGACCGCAGTATCGGTGCACTGGGTCTCCATCGAGACGATGCAACCCTTCGCCTGTTTGACGCCGAGGATGTCCCACTTGGGCCTTTGCCGGAACTGCAAGATCACCTCCTGAGCTCACGGTCCCGCACGATTAACCAGCCGGACATTGCCGTGTCAGACGGCTCACGAACCTTCCTGCTCATTGGTGTCCATGAACGGATTGCGGACGTGGTTATGCTTGCCCACGCAAACCCTCGCACCCAAAGCATCAGCATTCTCAGTATTCCCCGAGACCTCTTCTACCGTGGTCGTCGGGTAAACACGGTGTATCAGGTTTTTGGCGTAGATCGTCTTATGCGTGAGTTGCACGAGGTCACCGGTATACCCATAGACGACTACATCATGGTGGATATGTACGCCTTTATCGACGTGGTAGATGCGGTAGGTGGAGTTACTATCGAGCTTAACGAACCGTTACGCGACCATAACTTCGTCGTGCGCGACAACGGCGTTTGGACAACGCTTGCATATGATGCCGGGCCCCAGGAGCTAAGCGGGATAGAGGCCCTGCGCGTCGCTCGTTCGCGCGGCACCAGTTCAGACTTTGAAAGGTCCCTTCGGCAGCAACAGATTGTAGAAGGAGTGCTTGATGGAATGCGCGCGATGTCGCCCAATCAGTTGCAACAGGCTGCCCGCTCCGTATTCAGACACCTTGATAGCAGCCTGAGCCCTATCGCTGCGGTGAACTATCTGTTGCGTTACCGGGACTATAGTTTTGAACGCCGTGATGGGCTTGACACCTCGAATGTTCTTTACCACACATACTCCAATCTGTATTTTCAGGGTAAGGCGCCCGATGCTGAGGTAGACGAGGACTTTGACAAAGGTGCGTGGATCCTCCTACCGATTAATGACGACTGGAACGAAGTTCGCACCTACGTACAGTCAATCATACTCGGAGATCGATCATGAACGACTTAATTCCCACCACTCCATCAACTCACGACTTGGTCAAGTCGGGAACAAAAGGAGTTGCCGCCCTCGTAGTTGGTGGAGCATTACTCCTTTTACGTGGATTCGGCGGCATTTTTGGAATAGTCGTTGGTGGTGCACTCGTCGTTTTTGGAAGTACCGTCAGTGCAAAAGCCGACACGACCGACGATCGCGTTGGAGGCCTTGTGAGCACTGCCGCGGGTGCACTGACGATTCTTGCATCGCTTCCAGTTGTTGGCGGTATTGCATCGTTCTTTATGGGACTTGGTGGATTCAGCCTGGCCGTCTATGGCGGTGTAGAGGTCTTTCGCTTCATCCGTGGGGCTCGCCGCCGAAAGCGATTGTAAGAAGTTCTACATGCAAGAGTCGAAATAAAAGAGTCCGGCGTTAAGAGCGCTAAGTGAGGAGTATCGACATGCCTTGGAAACTAATTTTCTTTCTTCTTCTCATGGGGTTGGTAGTGTTTTTTGCCGGATTCAATCTGGACAACTCCTCGGATATTTCCTTTGGTTTTCACACCTTTGAAGATGTTCCGGTGTTTCTCAGCCTCGCTATTGCTTTTTTTGGCGGAGCGGCAGTCACTCTGCCGTTTAGTTTTCGCAAATACTTGAGCAAGAGGGCTCGTCCTCCGAAACTGAAGAAAGAGAACAAGAGGAAAGGAAAAGGCCCGCATGTACCAACCGACAGTAGTCTACCCACACTCCCGCATTAGTACCAGGATCCGGTTCGTACGCCTTACAGCATTCGCTTTGATCTTGACCGGGGCCGCATTCACGCTTTCGGCACAATCAAACTCCAACGAGTTAAGTTTCGCCGACTCACTTCAACGCCTGGAGCGCCAACCGGAACACCCGCAGTTCTTTGAGCGCCTAACCGAAACCGCACTTTTGGCGGACAGTCCACGTCTGGCCACAGAGATAATCTTGAAGCACCGCCATCGCATTCGCCAATCGAGTGAACGGGCAGAACTTGACCTTCTTCTCGGACGTTTTGCGCAAATTCAATCCAACCTTGCCAGTGCACGCGAGTACTTCAGCACGGCTGCCGAGGCCGACACACCGGTTAGAGCACGGGCCTTGACTGCGCTCGCAGCGTTACAGCTAGAGTTAGGAGAACTTGAAGAAGCGCTCACGACATCTCGACGGGCAACGGAACTCTTAGGTAGCCCGTCTGCCACACGCGAGGAAAGAACCGTTTCGATTGGTGTTAACTCCGAGTTCCGCAGTTGGGAGCGGAGCCTGTTGACCCAAAGTTCGGCCTTAGCCGCACTTGACCGTGCCGATGAGGCTACTACGCTGATAGAATCCGCAGTAGCCGAGACAGCCCCCAAAGCTACACCAGCTCTGTTGCTACGCCTTATAGAGCTGGCTGCAGAGCAGGAGAAGGGCGAGCTGCTGGAGACAAGCTACACTGCGCTGGTGGCGGAATACCCCGACAGCCCAGAGCGACGTTTAGCGGCACGCTACCGCGAAGGCGGCACAGCCGGAGTGGTCGGCGCCAACTTGGTTGAGTATTTCCCCAGTCCCTCACGGCTTCTTTCCGGTGGTAGCCCGGAAATTGCCACCCGTCGTGAGCCAGACCCAGAAACCTCCCGAGAGGTACCAGCAGCCGAAACCCCCAGTCGCGACAGGTCATCACCAGAGGCACCAGCAGCTGATCCTCCAGCGCGCGGCGTTACCGCGGCACGAACGGTGTACGCGGTCCAGACTGGCTCGTTTCGCGACCCCGAAAACGCACAGTACATGGTACGAGATCTTCAAGACCGGAGCTTTCAGGCCCGTCAACGCAGCCGGACGGTTGGCGAAAATGAGTTTTATCAGGTGTACATCCCGCTAGATGGCGGTGACCCTCAGGAGTTATTGGTACGGCTGAAAGAAGGCGGCTTTGAGGGTTTTCTCTTGTTTGAGTAACCAGGTGTCAGCGACCGCGTGGTAGCTACCCAAGCTTCGTGGCAGCTACCGAAGCCTCACTCCTCGTTATCGTGGATTTCTATCTGCTCAAACCTGCGGGTGCCACTCTCTAACGATACCAGACCATCCACCTTCAGCCGTGCCGGAGTAAGCTCAATGCGTCGAATAGTTCGGTCCTCGCTGCGGGTTTCGTCAAACTCAAAACGATAGGTCTCGCGGTTTGTTACCAGACCGTTTCGGTTAATCATCTGCAACTGCAAGACCGGTGTGCCCAGCTCGTAAAGAGCAAAAGCCCCGCTCATTTCCGAACCGTTTTGTCTCATGGTGAAGTGTGGTGCCGCAAAGAATATTTCCTCACCACT
>PXEI01000265.1 GCA_003564775.1 Spirochaetaceae bacterium | reverse complement strand
GGGCCACGGTACGGAGTTTCTCCCGAAACTCTTCATCGGTCAGGCCGGTGGAACTCAGAAACTCGCGGAACTCGACCCAGGCAACAAAACTGATTTCAGGCGTGAATAGCCGAGGCTTGAGGCTGCACTCGGAACATAGCCGCTCAAGCAGTACCAGGTTGCTCCGCAGCTGCTTCCCCAGGTTGTTGAGCCAGGTGTCACCAAAACGGTATCCGGCTTCGGAGCTTACCATGCCAAAGATATGAGGATGGTCAAGCCCGTTGGCTTTGAGACCTTCCCGAAAACGGCGTCGCAAAGGTCTGTTGGGAATAACAGCAAAGGCCACCGAGGCACCCGGAATATTAAAGGTTTTGCTGGGCGAGACAAGCGATACAGCATGGGCTCCGGTTTCAGCGTCTTCATCGTCCTCCGCAAGGAATGCATCAAAAGGGAGAAACGCGGGCGACACCGAGTCAGCCGCGTGGATGTCACCCTCGTGACCAGCATCGGCATGAGCAATGTCCGCATGGATCTCATCCGAGATAACGGTTACCTCGTAACGCCTGCACAGTTCCGCAAGTTCACTGAGTTCCGCAGCAGACCAGACGCGACCAACCGGGTTATGCGGCGAACACAGCAGCATGAGCCGCGCGCCAGCCTTAAAGATCTCTTCCAAACCGACCAGGTCCATGTGGTATGAGTCGTTCTCAAGAACAAGAGGGTTCTCTACAACCTGACGGCCTTTGGCCCTAATGGAGTCAAAAAAAGGTGGATACACCGGGGGTTGTAAAACTACCTTGTCGCCGGGAACGGAGAGCAGTTCAACCGCGGTGCGCAGTGCTGGCATTACGCCAGGGATAACGACACAGTGTTGGCGGGGTATTTCTCGGCTGTGATGTCGTAGCTGAAACTCACGAAACGCCTCATACAGGCTCTCTGGTGGAAGAGTGTACCCAAACACCGGATGCTCGGTGCGCGTGTGCAGTGCTTCGGTAATCTCGGGAGCTACGGCGAAGTCCATATCGGCGACCCAAAATGGTAAACGCCCATCCGGAATAAGATCCCACTTTGCGGCATCGGTACCGCGACGCTCAACTGTTGTAGAAAAACTTTCACTTGTTTCGTTAATCGCATTTGAATCTTTCATGTGTCATTTGGGTATAGCTTGAGCAACGCCTCCTGTCAAGGCTACGGCATATCTGCTAAGCGTGACAGTCAGGTATGGACTGTACTATACTCACCACAGTATGTATGCAATTATCGCGGCCATGGATGGAGAAATTGCGGCGGTGCGTGCCGCTATGGAACATGTCACCGAGCACCCAGGTGCTGCCGGAAGCGTGGCTACCGGCACTTTGTACGGGCGTCCGGTTGTAACCGCGCGTTCCGGAGTCGGCAAGGTCATGGCGGCTATGTGTGCCCAGGAAGTGATCTCCAACTATCAACCTGGACGAATTATCCTGTTGGGAATTGCCGGGGCTCTGCACGAGAAGCTCTCAATTGGCGACATCGTGCTTGGAGAAGATCTGCTGCAGTATGATCTTGACGTGACCGAGTTGGGCTTCGCTGTCGGCGCGGTGCCATATACGCCATACAGGATCCTGCACTCAGACCCGGATATGCTGGCCACGGCCGCATTGGTTGGCTCGGAACTGGGGGTGGTGCGTCGGGGCCGAGTTCTGAGCGGTGACCGTTTTGTGAGTAATCTTGGCGAGGCGGATCAAGGCCTGCTGCATCTCCTCCGTGACGAGCTTGCCGGGGACGCAGTGGAGATGGAGGGTGCCGCGCTTGCCCTGGTCGCGACGGTGAACCGTATTCCGTTCCTGGTTATTAGGACGATATCTGATCATGTGACCGCTAAGCCGTCCATTCAGCTGAACCGGTTTCTCCGGAAGGTATCTCAAAACAATGTACGCTTTGTCGCGGCCTTACTCGGCACATCCCGGTCTACATGATCCGGGCCCGCATGACAAGGCGCCATAAAATAGATAGGAGTTCTCAATGACTACATTACAGGAAGGTACCATTACCTCCGGGTTTCGCATTATTTCGGTACATCCTTTACCGGAGATCCGGGCAACAGGGGTCTGGGCTCGCCATGAGCGCACTGGTTTTGAGCTCTATCACGTTGTGTGTGACGACCCCGAGAATCTTGCTGCGGTCTCTTTCTTCACCCTGCCACGGGACTCTACCGGCGTTGCGCATATTCTTGAGCACACCGTGCTGTGCGGGTCCGAGAAGTACCCGGTCAAGGATCCGTTTCTGCTGCTCCTGAAGGGAAGCATGAGTACCTTTCTCAACGCCTTTACCTTTCCTGACAAAACCGTCTATCCCGCAGCAAGTACCGTTGATAAAGACCTCTTCAATATCCTTGATGTCTACGGCGACGCGGTCTTTTTTCCTCTGCTGCGCAAAGAGTTCTTCCAGCAGGAGGGGCACCGGCTTGTTCTCAGTGAGGACGGTACCCTGTCCCTCAGCGGCGTTGTGTTTAACGAGATGAAAGGCAACTACTCAACGCAGGAAGGCATAGAGGCCGACTGGAGCTACCGCTCGCTGCTTCCTGACACAGCGTACGCCTACGACTCCGGCGGCGACCCGGAGTGCATTCCCTCTCTGAGTTACGAAGCCTTCCGCGCCTTTCATGAAACCTACTACCACCCCTCCAATGCCAAGGCTTTTGTGTATGGCGATATACCTACCGAGCGTTACCTGGAGTTTTACGAAACCCGGTTCCTCTCGCGCTTTGAACAGGGGCAGGGCGACTTCCGGGTAGAGCCGCAGATCCGCTGGAGTGCACCGCGTGACTACATCGCCCATTATCCGGTGGACCGTGAGGATACGGTGGTGGACAAGACATCGGTCACTATGAACTGGTTGCTTGACCCGGTTCGTGATCCGGAGCAAACGCTGAAGCTGGAGCTACTAGCCGAGGTGCTGCTTGGAAGCTCGGCATCACCGCTGTACAGAGTCATTGTTGAGTCCGACCTTGGTGAAGATCTCTCCTCTACCAGCGGCATTGAGACCGAACTGGCCGAGGTGGTTTTCTCGGTTGGCATGCGTGGCACGAATCCGGAGTCCAAAGAGGCGGTGGAGGAGCTCATTCTCAACGAACTGCGGCGTCTGGTACAGGACGGAATAGACGCGCAGCTGGTTGAAGGAGCGCTCCGGAAGCTTGAGTTTCGGAATCGCGAGCTCAAGACCGGTAGTTCTTTTGGCTTGCGGCTTATGCGCCGCTCGCTTCGTGGCTGGATGAACGGCGCTCGGCCCGAGGACACAATGCTGTTTACCCCCTACGTGGAAGAACTGCGGCGCCAGCTCCTCCAGAATCCACGGCTGCTGGAGGAGACGATACAGCACCGGCTTCTTGACAATACGCACCGGTCCACCGTGGTGGTGCGTCCTGACCCAGAGCTCCTGGAACGTCGGGCCGAGGACGAGCGCCGGTTCCTTGCTGCCTGGCAGGCCGAGCTAACCGATGCAGACCGTGAGCAGATCCAGCGTGAGCAGGCGGCCCTGGCAACCGCTCAGGAAACACCAGATGATGCAGCTGCAGTTTCTGCTATTCCGTTTCTGGAGCGCAGCGACGTTCCGCGCGAGATTATTCGAATTCCAATGACCAACACCAGCGTTGCCGGTGTTCCGGTCTTTTACCATGAGAGCTTCACCAACGACATCGTTTACCTGGACTTTGCCTTTAGCCTGCAGGGGCTTAACGAGCAGCAACTCCAGATTCTGCCGGTGCTGGCCGACGCCCTGACCGAGTGCGGCCTGCTGGACATGAGTTACGACGAGCTGGCCCGCCAAATTGATCTGGTCAGCGGCGGAATCCACTCCGGGCTTGAGGTCGGGAGCATTCTCACACCCGACGGTGACCCACGTCCGGATGGTGCTCACGGGCGTTACTTCAACTTACGGGTAAAGGCACTGGAACACTCGCTTTCCGAGGCCCTGGACCTCATGGGACGGATACTCCGTGATGCCGATCTGCGCCCCGGTCGTAGACTGAGCGATGTAGTATCGGAGAGCCGTAACGACATGCGCTCCTCCATTATTCCTGCGGGGCACACCTACGCGGGACTACGTGCCGTGCGCTCCTTCTCGCCAGCTTTGGCGCTTGAAGAACGGTGGCGCGGTATTACTCATTTGTTTGACCTCACCGGTTTTGCTGAAGATATAGAGGCGGTTTCTGCTCGGCTCAGTGGACTGGCCGCGGAAATCTTCACTCGGGCTCGGACCCAACTCTCGCTGGTATGTTCAGACTCGGCCTATCCGGCTGTTGCGGGCATCCTGGAACGTTTTCTGCTGTCCTTGCCTGAGGGCCAGCTGGGCAAAGATATCGTCACCGAGTACGGGAGCTTTCCGGCGCTTGAGTCGCTTTCTGCCCCGGCAGATGTGTCATACGTGGGGGCTGCTCTCCCCGGGGCCAGTTCGGGCAGCGCCGAGTACGCTGCCGAGATCGTGCTTTCGCATTTACTGCGCACCGGCTTTCTGTGGGAGGAAATTCGCATGAAGGGTGGGGCCTATGGCGCATTTGCCTCGGCGCGTGGCATGGACCGTGCCTTTAGTTTTGGCTCCTACCGGGATCCTCATATTGTAGAGACGCTTGAGCGCTTCCGTGCCGGGCTTGAGTACCATGCCGGACTTGATGTACCGACGCGTGAGATGGATCTTGCGGTCATTGGTACCGTGAGTTCCGACCTCAGGCCACTGTCTCCGGGTCAAAAAGGTGTAATAGGGCTCAAGCGATCGCTGTTTGGTATCGAGGATGAGTATAGACAGCGCAAACGCGACTGGATTCTGGGTATGGGTTCAGCAGAGATCCGCCGTGCGGCCGAGAGGTTGCGTGACCACTGGGGCGATGTACGAGTCAGTGTGCTTGCTGGGCGTGCCGCCTTGCAGGCGGCCGAGCAACAAATGCCGGAGCTTTCCCGGAATCGAGTTGATATCCCCTTGTAATGCGGATATTGTTGAGCCATGCTGGCGCGGGTTGCGCATGAAGGAGTACGAGGTATGAGAAAAGCGGTAGTTTTCGTGGTGCTCATTGCACTGACCGGGCTTGTTATGCCAGCAGCAGAGCAGCCCGATGCACGGCTCTTTGCGTTGGGGTCGGTTGGCGCCTCCAACCTGTACTTTTCCTATCTCGTGCTGGGCACGGTGGCTGACAGTTACGCCTCGGAGCGCTACACCGCACAGACGGCGCGCACCCTGGCCGAGGAAAGCGTTGGGCTTAACGCCAACTCGCGCGACGCACTCAACGAGCTGCTTGCAAGTGATATGCTTGAAGGCGCCGACCGGCGTGTGGTAGAGGAAATGGTTCGTGCCCATGAGCTGCTCATTGCCCAGGGCTATGGGCTCATAGACATGATAGACGAGATTGATACCGGCAGCGAGTTTCAGCACTACCGCGGTCTGGCCTGGGAGCAGATATCCGCACTCTTTGGGCCGGACGGGCCGGAACAGCCCGACGAGGCCGAGTAGCTTCTGAGGCCGGGTAGCTCGTAAGCCCCGAAGGCCCTGTGAGCCCGCCTACATGTCGCCATTCTCTAAGAAGCTGTAGTAGCGCTCCGGGCCAAACACAATGTGGTCAAGCAGCCGTATTCCCAGGGTCTCACCGGCGCGGCGCAGACGCTCGGTCACCTCGCGGTCTTCCGGGCTCGGTTCGGTGCGGCCCGAGGGGTGGTTGTGGGCCACAATCACCGCGGTCGCACGGTCTACAATTGCCTCTGCAAACACTTCGCGCGGGTGCACCAGGGTGCGGTTCACTAATCCCATAGACACAATTCGGGTGGCCG
>PXEI01000320.1 GCA_003564775.1 Spirochaetaceae bacterium | reverse complement strand
GTTCCCGATCGAGGCTCGGCTCTCCAGTCACCCGCATGATCGCAACCGGAATCAGGCAGAGCGAAATGAGCACCGTCGTTGCGCCGAAGATTTCAAAACCTGCAGGTGGAAAGATTGCCAGAAGTGGCTGACCGGCTCCCATAGACACAAGGTACACGACGCTGTATGCACTCAAAAGGCGCCCGCGGTTGGATCGTGTGCTGGAGGCGTTTAGCCAACTCTCAGCCACCACGAACATGATAGAAAGTGCGAATCCTGTCGCTGCACGAAAGAGAATCCACGCTATTGGGTTGATCAAGAGAAGATGCGATATTGCAGAGGCCGATCCAAGTGAGGCGGCTGCAGAGAACGCGCGCACGTACCCGACCTTGCGAATGAGCGATGGAGCCACCATAGAGCCAATGATCAGGCCGATGTAGTTGGTGGACATGATGAGCCCCACCAGCGTTTCCGAAAAGCCCTCAAGGCCAGCTCGCAGAGAAACAGCTGATCCCTGCACTCCCATTCCGGCCCCCATGAGGAACACCGAGATCAGGATTGCGGCAATTGTGGTTCGTGAGCCAGCTGAGTCTGGTGGTGGCAGGACGGCACCTTGGCCGGTGACTTCTTCTTCCATTTCGCTGAATATATTACAAAAGCAGACCTGGTGACGAGCCCGCCACAGGATTGTAACGAAAGCTTTTTCTGGACGTGTTCCTGGCACCCAACCAGCTGGACTCACGAAAGACAACTGCGTCATGCAGCGATTCACCGCTTGCCTTTTCTATGCGATCTAGAACGGTAGTGAACTGCTGCTCGCGCAGTTCAGCGGAGTCTTCAATGCCGGGCACACAGGGAACCGCGACGGTCAGAGCCTCATGGCCCTCGGGTGCGCGGCTCGGGTCGGCAATGGTCGGGATATCCAGGTAAAACAGCGGAACACCCTGCCTGCTTGGGGTTGCACGGACTGCGGAACGGTGCTCATCCCAGCCAGGGTCGCAAAAGAAGCTCCGTTGGGCAAGTGACGGAAGCTTTTTGTTGAGCCCCACATAGTAGTTCAGGACTGCCGGCGCCCGTCTTTTCCGGCTCCACTTCTCCATAAATCGTAACCGGCTGTGCGTTGTGGGCTGCTTGTTTTCAGCATACAGGTAGTCAGAGCCAGCCACAACTGCGTCTGCGTGCACCTCATCCTCGTCGCAGTTGCTGCGGACGTATACCCTTGATGTGCGCCCACCCGAGCTCCGAGTTCCGGTGACTTCGGTAGTTAAGACAAACCTCACACCGTGGCTCTGGGCAACCTTGTACATTGACTCAACAACCTTTGCAAATCCGCCGTCCGGATACCACAAGCCAAAGAACCCAGATGGCTGCTCTCCTGCGTTTGGGTCAACGCGTCGCATGTCATAGTGCTCTGTGCGGCTTGCTCCTATCTCGGCAAACCAGCGGTCGTGCTCTGCAGGCTTCCAGTACCAAGTTGGGCACACCTCGAACCGAAACCCGTCCCGGACAAGCCCACGAGCCCGCCCCCCAACGCAGCTGTCTTTCTCGTACACCGTCACTGTGTGCCCGGCTCGCGCAAGATGTGCCGCGGCGAAAATGCCACCGAGACTCGCTCCAACTACTACAACGTGTACTCCCAACGAGCTGTGCCTCCAGTTTGCCAGGTTGCGGTTGAGCGGCCATTCGTTCATTCTAAACCCTCAACCTTGTTGTAGTGCTCAATTGCCTCTCCCAAGGCCCGCAGGCACTGCAACCGGTAGTAAGGGGAGAGCTCAATGATGTTGTCGCTGCGGAAGCTGCTCTCTTTGCGCAACAGCACCGGAAAGATACTGTGCGTGGAAACAATGAGTTGGTACTTCTTTGACAGGCGCGGGAAGATCTCTTTCCAGAGCACCGCCTGGCCAGCAAAGCCAATGTGGTTGTCAACCTCATCAAGCAGAAGCGTGGGACGTTCGCCGGACTTCTTAACCTCGTGCGTAAGGAAGCGCTCCTCCAGATAATCAATCAGTTCATTAATGAGCCCAATACGCTTCTCGCCGGTGGAGCGCAGGACCTCGTGCTCCTCCAGATAGGAGCCCCCCAGAAACGACTGCTCCGACTGGGTATAGCAGTCTTGATAAAACACCGGGTCGCCGTCCCAGCGCAGGCTCGCTTTGTACCCAGGTTCTTGTGGCGTTCCGTTGTCCGACCATCCGCCTTCGCCACAGCCAGTGCAGACAGCAAGTGTTCTCAGGAGGGTTGTTTTGCCAGCTCCGTTTGGCCCAAACAACACGTTAATGCGGTCCTCAAAGGCGTGGGTGCGGTTTCCAACTCCGGGCAGCTGGCTGGGATAGCCGGTAGTAATTCGTAGTGACTGTATCATGACAATCTCAAAGCTCTCCGTTGCGTGTAGTGTACTGTTTCATAACTTGGAAGGAAAATAGAGCGAACACTGGATTCCCGACTTTGCCGTTATCTGTATACTGGTTGCAGTTATGAACAAGAACTCAGTCACCCTCCTGACCAGGCACTACCATGGCTATGCCATTGTGGCCGCTGGCTTTGTTGTACAGGGCACCATAGTGGGTGCCATTTTTACCTACGGCGTGTTTTTTGATGCAATGCATACCGAGCTGGGGTGGTCGCGCGCGGCGATCTCGGCGGCGCCCTCACTTGCATCACTTGTGATGGGCTTCACGGCCATGCTGTTTGGCAGACTCACCGATGTCGCCGGTCCGCGGCGCATTCTTGGTGCTGCTGGCATTGCTATTACGCTGGGCTTTCTCATTATGTCGCGTATGACCATGCCATGGCACCTGCTCCTGGCCTACCCCATTTTTATTGGTGTTGCCTTCGGCAGCCACGATGTAGTCACGCTCTCCACGGTAACGCGCTGGTTTGAGCGGCGACGTGGTCGGATGTCGGCCATAGTCAAGGTCGGCACCGGGACCGGGCAGGTCATTGCACCGGCCGCAGCCGCGCTGCTTATCTCCCTCTTTGGCTGGCGCAACGCTTACCTGTGGATTGCGGCGGTCACCGGCCCGCTGGTTTTCCTGGCGTCGAGGTGGATGTACCGCTCACCCGAGAACGCGGGCGTCCCCCACCAGGATCTTGCAGTCGTGCCCGACCTTCCCGCCGCGCCGGATACATCGATACTGAGTCCGAGGTTGAGTCCGACATCGCCCCCAGCAACTGCTCCAGCATCGAACCCCAGTCCGGAAGCTCCACGGCAACGAGCGCGCGACATGATGCGCCGCCCGGAGTTTACCCGACTTGGCATTGCCCAGGGCGCGGTACTGTTCTGCACGCCAATTATCATTGTCCACCTGGTGCCCCACGCCACCGACCTGGGAATAGACAGAGCGCTGGCTGCCGGGCTGCTCTCAGTAGTCGGAGGGTTGAGCATTGCTGGGCGCATGGTGATGGGGAGTATCATTGACAAGGTGGGGGGCAGGCGAGCACTGCTGTACTGCTACGCAATCATGCTGGTGTCCTTTGTGCTGTTGCAGTTTGCCGCCGGGCCGCTGCTGCTGTATCTCTTTGCAATGATCTACGGTTTCGCGCATGGGGGCATGTTTACCTGTGTCTCACCCCTGGTGGCGGAACTGTTTGGCATCCGGGCTCACGGGCTGCTGTACGGCACAATTATCTTTGTGGGCACCCTTGCGGGCTCCATAGGCCCAACCGTGGCCGGGGTGGTGTTTGACCTCACCGGGAGTTACCGCCCCGCGTTCCTGCTGCTTATTGTGCTGCTCCTGGTTGCCGCGGGCGCGGTGGCCTCTATTCGGCCGCCAGAGGTCAAGGCCTAATGTTCGGAGTGAGCGCCGTGCGCGTACGTGCCCGTTGCAACGTCCATGGTTACGGCGGCCGGGAAGTCATGGTCGAACTCCGATAAGGCTCCAAAGCGACCTCACTTCAATTCTTTTCACCATGTTGAGTTCGTACTGAAGGAGCGCGCTGGATAGCGATATCGAAGTGGTGTATTGAGATGTACTTCTCCTCGGCATTACCTTACTATGTAAGTAGAGTTTTCACCCATGGAGGTGCTGTATGGACGAAAGAAATGTGGCGGTTGTTGCCGGTGGCTCAGGTGGAATTGGTGAGGGCGTAGTTCATGCCTTGATCAAGGCCGGATACCGCGTGTATGTACCAACCCGCCCAGGAGACCACTCAGAACGGCTCAAGGCCTACGTCGGCCATGCCGCAGATCTGGTCACCATTCCGGCAGACCTCTGTGATGAGCAGGCGGTAGTCGCAATGCGCGATGCAGTTGTTGCCGCTGAGGGCCATGTCGACGCCGTCGTCGTTTCCGTTGGCGCGGACTACTACGGCTATCGGCTGCACCGCATGCCACGCACCGACCTTGACCGCAGCATTCACGACAACCTCATTACGCACTTCAACATACAGCGTTCGTTTATTGATCAGCTTCGCAAGCAAGACCATGGCACGTACGTAACCCTCATCGGACCCGAGGCCGAGAGTATTCTGGTCGATGCTGGAATGATGTCAATTATGGCCGCTGCGCAGAAGATGATGTCGCGGGTAATGGCTTCAGAGGCGTCGGACTCACCTATCCGCGTTCATGCGCTTACTGCGCACACGACCGTAAAAACCCGCAGCCGAGGTTCAAGCAGCAATGACGACTGGATCACCGCCGAGGAGCTCGGAGAGTACGTTACGCGTCTCATAGAAGGGCAAATTTCCGGCTCCCAGGAAGCCCTGCACGAACTGCGCGGCCTTGCCCAGGTACGCAAGGCCCTGGGCCGATAGACGCGGTCTGTTGCACTACACCTGCGGCACTCCAAGGGCAATCAGGTTGTCGCGGATTCGTGCGTCAAAACTCAGAACTGCAAGGTCGTTGTACAACTCAAGAAAGGACAGAACCGTTGCGAGGTGGACTGCATCAAGACTGCGTAACGGTTCAACAGGGAACGGCTCAGCCGCGCGCCGCTGGATTTCCGGCGTCATTTCCATGAACTCCCAGCCGCGACAGACCGAACGAAACAGACCTTGGAGCTTAACGGCGTCCGACTCGGTAATGGCCCGCGTACTGAGCGCTCGACGCACGGCTCGTTCAACCTCCAGCACGCTCAAGGTAGAGCTAACCACTGGGCGAACCGAGTTTATGATCTTCCGTGAGTGATCACCGGCAGCTTCACCGAAAATCCAGGCAAGTATTGCAGAGCTTTCAACGTAGAGTGCCATACGGCTCTTCTCTATCCGCGTCAAGATACTGGGCGGCAGTTCCTGCAGGGAGCTTGACCGGGCTCTCTGGGCACTCAACGGGCTCACCACGTGCCGGAATGAGCTTGGCCTGCTTCACCAGCTCCTCTGCCCTGCTGGAAAGTGGTGCTGGATATATGCCGCTCGGTTCGTGAAGCTCTGCAACTACTTCATCACGATCCAAAACGAGAATACGAACTCCCGCACGAACCTCGCGCAGATAACTGCTCAAGTTGTCCCGCAGTTGTTTGGTCTTAACCGCCTTGGTTTTCATGCATTGAAGGTAGCCACGCGTGGCCACCTTGTCAAGCAAGCGGGTTTGGGCTTTCCGGCTATCAAGCAAGTTGGCGCGGGGCGCGGGGCGCCGGGTCAGGGTCAGGGTCAGGAAGGCTCCAACCCCGGCCGCAGGTGTGCTATACTTTTTCCGTTAGGGGGAGCCGTATGCCGTCTACCGAACAGCTCATTGAGTCGGTGCGAACTGCCTTGGACCAGTTTCCAGATATCTCTTTTGCGTTTCTCTTTGGCTCGGCGGCGGCCGGGCGGTTGCGCGATGACTCGGATATAGACCTGGCGATATACGGCAGCTCAGAAGGGCTTGAGATTGAAAGTGATCGAAGCCTGGTGTATGAAGT
>PXEI01000303.1 GCA_003564775.1 Spirochaetaceae bacterium | reverse complement strand
TTGACCAACCCCCTGTTACGCGAAGCCCCACCAATACCGGCAAAGTAGCTAAGCGGAATCGAGACCACCAAGGCACATGGACATGAGATCACCAGCACCACCAGCGCCCGGTAAACCCAGTCTGAAAACATCGCCCCCGGAACAAAAAGCGGCGGCAGCACCGCCACCGCCACGGCTATGCCCACTACTATGGGCGTGTACACGCGAGCAAAGCGTGTGATCATACGCTCGGTCGGAGCCTTACGGGTTGCTGCATTCTGAACGAGCTCCAGGATGCGCGAGATGGCGGACTCACCAAAAGGCCTGATCACACGCAAGCGAACTCGCCCGCTCTCGTTCATATATCCGGCGCTCACTTCATCACCGGGGGTTACAGTCCGAGGCATGGACTCTCCGGTGAGGGCCGATGTATCCATACCGGACTCACCCTCGGTGATCACGCCGTCCAACGGAACACGCTCACCGGGATGAACCTCTATGAGGGCCCCGACCGGCACCACCTCAGGCGCCGTTGATACCAATGACGCTGTCTCGGAATCAACAACCCGCACCTCCTCGGGACGCAGATCCATGAGGGCGGCAATGCTGCGTCGAGACCTTCCTACCGCAATGTCCTGAAAGTATTCACCCACAGAGTAAAACAGCATGACCGCAACAGCCTCGGGAAACTCCCCGATTGCAAACGCGCCAGCCGTGGCGACTGTCATAAGAAACATCTCATCGAATACGCGTCCGCGAACGATGTTCCGCACCGCACTCGCAATGACCGGCCACCCAACCAGTAGGTACGACAGCAAGTACATGCCAATCAAGGCCAGCGAGCTGGCGTCTGGAAAGCTGGGAATACGACCTGGACCAAACACCCCAAGAAGTAACAGTATGATTGAGGCCACGATGCGGGCGAGGCGCGGTAGGTTCTCGTGTACCACCGACCCGAGGTGCTGAGAATTCCTGGCCTCGGCCCCCGGCAGCCCGGCCGGAACTATGGGAGCGGTTGCCGTGGTGCAATGGCCGCAGCCACAGCTCTCTGAACTATCCATGCTGTGTGGCCCTCCGCCTTGTTGTGCTTGTCGTGCTAGTGTGTTCGTTGGGGTGCTCGTCTTTGTGATGCTCGTCTTTGTAGTGTTCTTTGGCGGTGCGAATCAGTGTGAGCACGTGCTCGTCATCCAGTGTGTAGAAGACCTGTTTACCTTCACGCTGGCTGCGAACCAGCCGAGTCACACGCAACAGTCGCAGATGATGCGATACCGCAGGTGCTGTCATATCCAGCAGATGCGCAAGGTCGCACACACATAGTTCCCGCTCAGAGAGCAAGTACAAAATGCGGGTTCGGGTCTCATCCGCAAGCACCCGAAACAGTTCAGAGAGTCCGGCCGCCTCATCTAGTTTAGCCCGGAGCTCGGCCTCGCTACCGGTACAGCTCAGAGCATAGACGCTGCACAGGTCGGCCTTTGAGGCTGAGGCTGAGGCTGAGGCTTTACTCGGAGCCTTGGGCTGCTTTGCCGCACGCAATGACACTGCCGAAGATTGAGCCATGATGTCCTCCCACTAACAATTCAACGTATGCTTAATTGTTATATCGTATTGGACAACCTGTCAAGCCATGACACGCCCCGACATGTCACGTCATGGGTCAGTGCTGAACACGATCTGGGTGAGCAACTCGGTAGCAGTCTCAAGCTCACTGAGCAGGGCGTACTCATCTCTACTGTGAATGTTGTGCATTCCCAGGCCGAATACGATGCTCCGCAACCCCTTGTTGTTGAACGCATTGGCGTCACCGCCACCAAGTGAGGACATGAGTTGTGGCTCCCGGCCGGAGTTTTTGCAGTGCCTGGAGAACAGCGCCAGGCATGGTTCATTGGGTGCTATCTCGTACCCATCGTACAGGTGCTCCCAGGTCACCTGGGCACTCACCTCACGGGCGGCGGCTACTTCCTCGGCAACGGTCTGTATCTGCCCTTGCAGATGGGCAATCTCAGACGGGTCAAAACTACGGATCTCTCCTACAAGCTGGGCAGTATCCGGCACAATGTTGCTTGGGCCGCCGCCGCTGATTGACCCGACATTGGCGGTGCTGTTCTGGGTTGGCCTTCCAAGCGGCACTCGCGCGGCTATCTCACCGGCGGCAGCCACGGCATTGCGGCCGGAGTCCGGGTCAACCGCGGCGTGGCTGCGCCGCCCCCGTACATCAATGGAGTAACGATACTTGGCAGGCGCCTTGGTAATGACGCTACCCACCGGGCCTTCGCCATCCAGCACGAAACCCTGAGCCGCACGTACCAGGGCTGCATCAAAGTAGGCGGCACCCTTGGCCCCCCGTTCCTCCTGGACCGTGAACACGACATCCAGGGATCGCGGTAGACTCCGACCATCCTCAACCACGCTGAGAACAAGCTCAAGCGCGGCCGCAATTCCAAGCTTGTCGTCACCTCCCAGAACACTGCCACCGTCGGTATGCACTCGGTCACCATCAAGCAGCACCGGCACAGCCCCCTGCTTTGGGTCTGGCGGCACAGTGTCCATATGAGCTGCCAGAAATAGCGGTTCGGCCGTGACATCCGCTGTATGGTCAATGCGCAGGTGCAAATTCCCGCACGTGCCGTTCAGCGCCTCACCGGCCTGGTCCTCAATGATCGCTACGCCAGCCGCCCCAACTCGGCTGCGTATGTACTCTGCCACCGGCCGTTCGTCACCGCTGGGGCTTGGAATTCTGCACAACTCAAGAAAGATTGAGCGCAGGCGCTCGGTGTTTGGGCTTGTCACATTCGTGTTCATATCGATATCTCCTCGGTTGATTCCAGAATGGTGTCCAGAACCCGGCGGTGTTCGGTATCTACAATTCCGCGGTCAGAAAACTTGGCAAGTGGGCTTACGCTCAGACTCAGAAGTGAGAACAACAGAAATGGCCGCTCATGCCGCACACCGCGCGCCCTCAGTGCATCCTCTATCTCAGTCAGGCTTTTTGATAGCTCTGGAACTGGTTTGTCCGAAAGCAGTCCCATCACCGGCAGCGCGCAGAACGCATCCTGGCCCCCAGACTCGGCTACCACCGCAATCCCACCGCCTGCGGTACAGACCAGCTGGCCAGCAGCGCACAGAGCCTCTCCTGAACTCCCAACCGCAAGGAAGTTGTGGCTGTCATGCGCAAAACTGGTAGCAAATGCACCGCCACCAAAACCACTCCCCTCAAGCAAAGAGACCGCGTACCTGCTTTCATCCCGTGCCACAACGCAGGCCACGGCAATATCATCACCAGCTGTGAGCATGGGAAAGCCGTCCTTGAACTCCAGTTCACGCTCGCCGATACGGGTCTTGCTCGTCTGATGGCTCTCCACCACAACCGTCCGCACCCTATGTGTTCCGTCCGCCACAGCAAAGCGGAACCAATCCGGGTTCACGTGTTGTGGCACTGGAGCCGCCCCCGGCGGTACATGCGCTGGCCCATGCCCTGGCCCGTCGTCCAGCGTTTCCGGCGGAACCGGGCCGCTGCCTACGCCAGCCACCGTCTCGACTGCCGGTCCGCAGTACTCACCCGCTCGCGCGACAAGCTGCCCGGCAACATACACCTCATTGGGCGGCCCAAAATCCGGCCCAGCGCACACACAAAAGTCCGCCTCGTATCCCGGTGAAATCATACCTATATGACGCAGCCCAAGGTAACGCGCGGGACGCACCGTGGCCGATGCTACAGCTTCAGCTTCCGGCAGTCCCAGCTCTACTGCACGCTGTAGAATGAGCGAAAGGTGCCCCTTCACCAGGAGTGTCGGTTCAATGTCGTCGGTAATGAGCAGAACGCGAGAGCGGTCCGGCAGCTCCATAACTGCCGCAACGACGTCGTTCGTAAGGGACTTCCATTGCAGCATAACCGCACAACCCTTGCGTAGTTGCTCACGCAGTTTTGCCGGGTTTGTCAGGGTGTGGTCCGAGGTGATTCCGGCGCTCAGATACTCCGAGAGCTCCTCGCCGGACAAGGTGGGTATGTGGCCCTCAAGCAGCAGCCCGTCTCGGCGCGCTGCCGCAAGCAAGGCCCTATGACGCTCACTCCCGGCGAGCACCGCCTGATAGTCCATCATCTCACCCAGCGCCAGAACATCCGCCTCGGCGCTGAACTCTGAAAGTGCCGCCGCATCTATGGTGTGCGCAGTCCACTCAATGCTGTGTTCGGTGGCAGGCACGCAACTGGGAACTGCGTGAAACACGCGCAACGCTAATCCGCGAGAAGCGTCAATCATCCAGCGTATACCGGGCGCCCCGGCTACGTTGGCCACCTCATGCGGGTCGGCAAGCACGGTGGTGGTGCCGTGCACCAAGGCCTGTTCGGCAAAGCGGCGAGGCGTTACCAGGCTCGACTCAATGTGCATGTGGGAGTCCACGAGCCCCGGCAGCACACGAGCCCCCTCCAGCGAACGACGCTGGAGAGCTCCTACATCGGCCGGAGGCCTGCCCTCCTCTACCCGCACAAAACGGCCACCGCGCACCCCAAGCCAGCCGGAGTAATAGGAAAGCAGCTCAACGTCCAGAATCTGGGCGTCTTCCAGGAGCAGATCTAAAGATGCCCCGGACTCCCGGCTACTCACACCAGGCCTCGTTCGGTTGCGGTAGCCGCGGCCTCCAGTGCGGCCTCAATGGCGGTTGTCTCCCC
This sequence comes from Spirochaetaceae bacterium, assembly GCA_003564775.1. Lineage (GTDB taxonomy): Bacteria > Spirochaetota > Spirochaetia > DSM-27196 > SLAA01 > SLAA01. The sequence continues at coordinate 1,179 of PXEI01000303.1, read as the reverse complement.
TCGGCGGAAGGCATGCTCCTTTTCTGCCAGACTAGGTTGTGGTGACAGCCAGATATTGGAGTCGGTCGCAACGATACAGGCAGTCCGGAGGCGCCTCACCTGTCCAACAATGAACAGCGTTGCCGCTTCCTGCTCGGCCGCAACAACTCCAGCATCGCGCAGCTGCGCATTGAGCGCTTCATCCTGCACGTAGTAGGCGTCGCGCGTAAACCCAACACCGGTGCGGTACTCAACCCCACTCGCCTTAAGGCTTTCAATGAGAATATTCGTCAAGTCCAGGTCTGCTACTGCGGGAAACTCCGGCGGAAGGTACACCTTGCTCGTTCCCTCGCCACGGTGGGTTGCATACATGACTACCGGAGTTCCAAGGGGAATCTCGGGCTGTCTGCCGCCAGCAGAACCCACCCGGATCAGTGTTGTTACCCCCACCCTGGCCAGCTCTTCAAACGCTATAGAGGCGGCAGGCCCTCCAATACCGGTTGAGCACACGCCCACCGGCTGCCCCCGGTAGAAGCCGGTGTACACAATGTACTCGCGGTTATGCGCAAGCTCGGTAACATTTTCCAGGCGCTCGGCTATTTTGTGGGCTCGCCCCAGGTCTCCCGGCACCAAAACTACCGGTGCGATATCGCCAGGTCTGCAACGAATATGCTTCTGTACTTCTAAACTCATCTTCCGCTCCTTGACTCGATGTTTCTTGGAGTCAGCATAGTATCAGGTGAACCAAGAATAGTCAGAGCATTGGACTTCGTGCAAAAACATGCTACCGTCTATCCTAATGTCTGTTGATACGAAAAACCTTTATATCACTAACGGCACCGTCATCAGCATGAACCCCACGCGCGAGATATTTGAAAACGGCACGGTCTGCGTAGAGAACGGAGTCATTACGTACGTGGGTGAGAGTTCTGGCGCCCCAGCACCGCAGGGAGCAGAACAGGTCGATGCCGACGGCGGTCTCATTATTCCAGGGCTCATTAACACCCATACCCACATCAGCATGTCTGTGTTCCGTACCTTGGCTGACGACATGGCAGACCGACTCAAGCGGTACCTCTTTCCGCTTGAGGCTCGTTTTGTAACCAAGGACCTGGTCTACTGGGCGGCACTCCACACGCTGCATGAGATGATCCGCGGGGGTACATCGACCTTCGCCGACATGTACTACTTTGAGGAGCA
>PXEI01000336.1 GCA_003564775.1 Spirochaetaceae bacterium | reverse complement strand
GTCCAAAAATGCAGAGGAATGGAGGGAACTGCTCCGGTTGTAGAACCGGGTCAAATTCCGGGTTGGGGAGGCCGCTCATGCGGCTTCCTTAATCCTCGATCTGAAACTGAACTTTCTTGGTAAGCACCTGCCGTATAGCGGTAGATACTACCTTACCCTGGTTGACGTCCAGTTCTTCGTCGCCGGTCACCGTGATTTGGAAGGCACGGCGTATTGCGGCCGATGTAGTCTCGTACACGTTACCGTGGTGGTTTTCTAGTTCCCGTAGAGGAATGATCATAGTGAATTTCTCCTGCGCATGCGGACGACAAGGTTTGCTAAACGCTTATGATAACGATTCCCGGACAGCAGGTAAAGCCCCCTGGACAGGAGCCGGATTTATGTATATAAATACAAACCGTTCCGGCCGTTCATTTGGAGACAATCCCCTATACGGAGGCGCCTCGCGTGTTAGCAGCAACCCTTACTATAGCGCTCATTGGCATGTTGGTGGTCTTTCTCTTTCTAGGTTTGCTAGTACTCACTCTCACCGGAGTGAGTTTCGCATCACAGGTTCTTCTTCCTTCACACACCAGGCCGGGTGCGGGTGAACCGGAGATCGCTCTAGCGGTGGCACTTGCCCACGCTCAGAGCCGACGTATACACAAAGACACAAAGGGAAGCACCACATGAAAAAACTCATCAGGTTCATGAACACTGGGTTCAGGGACGGCTTTCAGTCGGTGTTTGGAGCCCGTGTGTTCACCGAGGACTTCCTGCCAGCGGTAGAAGCAGCACGTGAAGCCGGTATCACGCATCATGAGATTGGCGGAGGCGCGCGTTTTCAGTCGCTTTACTTCTATTGCAACGAGGATGCATTTGCCATGCACGACTCGGTTCGAGCCGCAGCCGGGCCCGAGGCCAACCTGCAAACACTCGCACGCGGGATAAATGTGGTAGGCCTGGATTCTCAACCACGAGACATTATCAAGCTCCATGCCGAGCTCTTTAAGAAGCACAGCATCACCTCGGTTCGCAACTTTGACGCACTCAACGACGTTGAGAACCTTGTCTATAGTGGCCGCTGCATTAACGAAGCAGGCCTGAATCATGAGGTCTGCGTCACGCTCATGGAGTTGCCCCCGGATGTCGAGGGGGCACACACCGCGGAGTTCTACATTCAGATGCTCCGGCAGATACTCGACGCCGATATACCTTTCCACTCGGTTTGCTTTAAAGACGCCTCCGGAACCTCGGTCCCCAGCAAGGTGTACGACACGATTAAGGGCGCTCGCGAGATGCTTGGCAAAGATGTTCACATTGCCTTTCATACGCATGAGACCGCCGGGGTAAGCATTTCTCAGTACATGGCGGCCCTTGATGCAGGTGCAGACCAGATTGATCTTTCGTTAGCGCCGGTCTCCGGCGGAACCTGCCAGCCAGATGTCGTCACCATGTGGCACGCGTTACGCGGGACCAAGTATGATCTTGGTATAAATATTCGCAAAGTGATTGAGGCCGAGGAAGTTTTTCGTGAATGCATGAGCGAGTACTTTGTGCCACCCGAGGCAATTGCAGTTGAGCCGGTGATTCCCTTTAGTCCAATGCCGGGTGGAGCACTGACTGCAAACACTCAGATGTTGCGCGACAACAACCTGCTCCACCGCTTTGACGAGGTTATTCGCAATATGGGCGAGGTCATCAGCCGCGGCGGCTTTGGCACCTCGGTGACTCCGGTATCGCAGTTCTATTTTCAGCAAGCATTCAACAACGTTATGCTCGGCCCCTGGAAGCGAATAGCCGAGGGCTACGGCAAAATGGTACTGGGCTACTACGGAAAGACCCCGGTAGCGCCGGATCCCGAAGTAGTAAAGATGGCCAGCGAACAGCTTGGGCTCGAACCGACCACCGAAAGTCCACTTGATATAAATGAACGTGATCCTAAGAAAGGTATCGAAGCCGCGCGCCGTGCACTCACGGAGAACGACATCCCGATCTCCGACGAGAATATCTTTATTGCCGCAACCTGTAAAGAAAAGGGGCTTGCATTTCTCGCTGGCAAAGGCCGGATCGGCGTACGCAAGAACGGCACTGAGAACGCTCCACCCCGGGAGTCCGGCGGCTCACATGGCGAGCGTGTGCCAGTAGGGAATCACTCCGGACGCTACAGTGTAACCATAAACAGCCACCGCTATGAAATTGACCTGAAGGGTCAGACCGCTCTGGTAAACGGACAAGAGTACAAGGTCGCCATTCAGGCTGGCTCACCCGGCCCCGCTGGCTCACACCCCGTCGCTGGCGGACAGGGCACGACTGCAGATCTCCCGCCGGACACAACCGCTGCGGAACGCACCGATGGGGCAAATGAGTTCAAGGCCGTCCTGGATCTGAAAGCACCCATGTCCGGATTGGTCTTGCGCATCTCGGTAGCACCTGGAGCCTCGGTCAATAAGGGTGATGAGATCATAGTTTTAGAAGCAATGAAAATGGAGACGCCGGTCGAGTCACCGGTGCGCGGCATAGTAACCGACGTTTTTGTAGAAGCCGGAGATCAGGTTGCCGCAGACTCGGTCTTGTTGCGAATAGCGCATTAGGCAACCGGAGTAAACCCATGTTTGTACAAACACTACACGAAGTGTGGCTTGCCACCGGAATTGCAGCTATGGATCTTGGCAGTGTGCTCATGATCGCTGTCTCGTGTGTTCTTATTTTTCTTGCCATTCACAAAGAGTTTGAACCCCTGCTGCTTATTCCTATAGGGTTCGGCGGTATTCTTGCGAATGTCCCGCTGGCCGGAATTGGTGCGGCCACTCGTAATGTTATAGATCCGGTAACCCTGGAGCTAACAACAGAGTTTGGTGGCTTCCTTGGACAGATCTACGGAGTTGGAATTGCTTCCGGTCTGTTTCCAGTGCTGATTTTTGTCGGGATTGGTTCAATGACCGACTTTGGGCCACTCATTGCAAACCCAAAAACCGCGCTACTCGGCGCAGCTGCGCAGTTTGGGATCTTTTCTACCGTTATCGGCACAGCCATTCTCACCGAGTTCTTCGGTTTTGGTTTCACCTTGGCGGATGCAGGCGCAATTGCGATAATCGGCGGGGCGGATGGCCCAACCGCAATCTTCATAGCCTCACAACTCTCACCCCGACTCCTGGGAGCGGTCGCGGTTGCTGCCTACACCTACATGGCCCTGGTGCCTATTATTCAACCCCCAATTGTCCGGCTCCTGACCACCAAAGCCGAACGGAGCATACGAATGAAACAGCTCCGCCAGGTTTCACGGCTTGAGCGTATTCTTTTTCCCCTGGCAACCTTGGCCTTGTGTGTATTGTTGTTACCAACCGCCGCGCCACTCATTGGAGCGCTTATGTTCGGAAATCTGCTGCGCGAGAGCGGTGTTACCGAACGCCTTGCGCGGGCCGCTGGCAACGAGATGATCAACATAGTCACCATACTGCTGGGGCTTGCAGTGGGCTCTAAACTTGGGGCAGATGAGTTTTTGCAGCCGGAAACCCTGGGGATCATTCTCTTGGGCCTGGGTGCATTTGCGATAGGCACTGCGGCCGGAGTATTGTTGGCCAAACTCCTGAACAAGCTACCAGGAAACAAGATTAACCCACTGATCGGCGCCGCAGGAGTGTCAGCTGTTCCTATGGCGGCACGTGTGGCTGCGCGCCTTGGACGTGACGAAGATCACGGGAACTATCTGCTTATGCATGCGATGGGGCCGAATGTTGCCGGTGTGCTTGGTTCTGCAGTTGCTGCGGGAGTGCTGCTGGCGATTATTCCTATCCTGGGATAGGAGCCGCCCGACCGCGCACTTCTACTCTTTACGATGTTGAGGCGCCAACTTCGGTTATAATCAGATCAGCAACCTGGTGCTGGTTGTGGTGCTCGGTGTTTATGATCAGGTCGACAAACCCGAACTCGTTGTTGTCAATATTGTAGAGCCGCATGTAACGCTCACGGTCTTTGCGGTCTCGGTCCAGGGTTTTCTGGAAGACATCGTCAAACTCACCACCCTCACGTTCCTGAATGCGGCGAGCGCGTTCTTCTATAGATGCAGTAAGATACACCTTGAGGGTTGCGCTATGCAGCAGCCAGACCGCCAGACGCGACCCAAGCACGCAGGGTTGCTCCAGGGCGAGTTCAATTTGTCGGCGGTCAAGATATCGATCCCAGCTTGAGTCTTCCTCGGCACGTCGACACACCTCTTCAAAAGGAATGCCCCGCTCCTCGGCAATGCTGTGAAAGGTGTAGTTGACAAGACGCAGACCAAGGCTTTCGGCAACAATCCGGCTTACAGTGGAGTTTCCACACCCACTCTTACCAGACACAGCAATCCGCAGATCTCCGGCTCCCTTACTCAACATTTCTCAACTGCTCCCGCATGTTCTCAATCGAGTCCTTGATCTCGATCACCGCCTCTGCAATTTCATAAAGAAAGCTCTTGGAACCTATGGTGTTTATCTCCCTGTTGAGTTCCTGGCACAGGAAGTCAAGTTTCTTCCCCATGGGCCCACCCTCGCCCACCATTGAGCGGAATCCGCCAAGATGAGCCCGCATGCGAACGATCTCTTCATTAATTGAGTGCTTGACCAACTGTACTGCGGTTTCGGCATACACGCGGCTCTCGTCGACGCCGTCACCCAACATCTCGGTGAAGCGAAGCATGAGCTGCTCACGTATACGCTGCTGCAACCGAGGTGCCTGTTCCTCAATCTGGCCAAGATGCTTCTCTATACGTTCTAGTTGCGAGAAAATATCAACTCGGGTCTTCTCCCCTTCCTCATGAGCTTGTTCAAGGAACATCTGCAATGCGCGATCCAAGGCCTCCATGACCGCCGGTTTGTACATCTGCGGATCCCGCTTCTTCTCTACGCTGAACAGACCCTCAAACCCTAGAAGGTGCTCCACCCTTAGTTCGGAGCTAATTCCGGCAAGGTCAGCTAAACGCTGAAGCGCCGTGACGTACTTCTCTGCGTTCACCGCATCGACATCGACCTGAATCTCACTTTGCAGCTCCCTCACCCGAACAGTGAGGTCTACACGCCCCCGTGAAACGTTGTCCGATACAACTCCACGAAGCTCCGCCTCCAGCGGCGCCAGAAAGGAGGGCAGGTTACACGCAACGTCAAGATACCTGTTGTTCACCGACTTAACTTCAAGGCTAACCGAGAAACGCTCATTCATTCGTTCGTCAATGGCGTAGGCGGTCATACTGCGCATTAGGATGCTCCCAGACTGCCAAACTCAGGCAGGCTTAACAAGGTGTCGATTATGCGCCAGTTATCACCAGCACCAAGGGTGATGAATAGATCACCCGGCTGCAGAGTGGTACGCAAGTAGGGCACCGCATCAAGTGGCTCTTCAAAGTACTTGACGGCGGAGTGCTGGGCCGCCACGGCGCGAAACAGTACTTCACCGTCTACCGAGCCGCTATACTGCTCGCGGGCAGAGGCGTAGATTTTATGAAGAATTACGAGGTCCGCTGCCCCAAAACAGCCGCCAAAGTCCTCTAACAGCGCCTCGGTACGACTAAAGGTATGTGACATGAAGTCAACGACGAGGCGCCGGCCAGGAAAGAAATCCCGCAGGCCATCCAGGGTGCTGGAGATTGCGGTCGGATGGTGTCCATAGTCGTCCATAAACAACACACCACGGTACTCTCCCCGAAGCTCGGCACGCCGCTTTGTACCACGAAACCCGGCAAGCCCGGCTGCCGCTGATTCTACACTGATAGCTGGCAGCCCAATTGCGCGAGTGAGTTCATCTACTGCGGCCAGGGCCGCCGCCGCGTTCAGCTGATTATGCCGCCCCGGTACCGGCAGCTCAAAAGGCTCGGCAACACCTTCGAGC
>PXEI01000230.1 GCA_003564775.1 Spirochaetaceae bacterium | reverse complement strand
TGGAAGCTAAGCTAATCTGAGAAGGTAATCCGTATACAGCAATTGTGGTTTAGGGAACCCGGTGAGAATCCGGGACAGTCCCCGCTACTGTGTTCGGCGAGAACGTCGGCAACGGCCACCGATAAGGGAAGGCGCCGACGAACTATGACCCGAAAGTCAGGAGACCTGCCCTCTTGCAAATTTTCTATACGGCCTCGGAGGAAGGCTTGGTAGGCGAGATCTCTCGTAATACCCCAGATATCGCGCACCTTGCACCTTTGCCGTGGACCGCAAGGAGGCGCATCACACATCTCATGTATTCCCTTTAACTTTGTTGAACACGTGAGGAAGAACGGAAACCCGTGAAAATCGGGTGCGGGCGTGCCGCCGTGTTCGGATTCGAGGCTCCTTATTATGTCACTGTCTCTGCACGAGATGGGAAGGCAAGGAGCTGAATATCCGTCAGCCGGAAGACGATTCCTCCCATTAACTTGGACCACACCGTGTGGGCCATGTCTCTCACGCTCAGAGGAGTTTTTGTATATGAACTTTCGCTCTATTTCTATTTTGGCTGCAGCCGTAGTTCTGCTGCACGCACCCTTCGGGTTTGCCCAGGAAACCGAAAATGAAACCGACGACCATGTTATAGAGGTTGTTGTGACCGCAGACCGCGTGGCCACCGACCTACTGTCCACCGCCGCGCACGTCTCTATCATTACCGCCGAGGAAATTCGCGAGTCCGGCGCCACCAATCTGGTTCAGCTGCTTGAGCGCCAACCCGGTGTGAGCTTCAGGTCTTTTTCTAATGAGGCTCAGGCTCAGGTGGATATGCGCGGTTTTGGTGAGGGTTCGGCGGCCCGTGTGTTGGTGCTTGTTGATGGCCGTCGCCAGAACAATCCGGATCTTTCCGGTGTGAACTGGCTGGGGGTCTCAATTGATGCAGTTGAGCGGGTGGAAGTGCTCCGCGGTAGCGCCAGTGCCCTCTACGGCAACCACGCAGTGGGTGGGGTAATTAACATCATTACCAAAACACCGGATAGACCTCTTGAAGTCACCGGTTTTGGCTCTTTGGGCTCATTTGGTGACGCATTCACCCGCCAGGGACGTCTTGGCATACTGCACGCCGGTGACGGATACCGCGTTCGTGGCTCTGTCGAGCAGTTTGAAACAGACGGCTACCGCGACCGTTCGGCCTACGAAGCCCTCAACTTCTCTTTTGGCGGTGAGTTTGACGCGTCTGACTCGGTCATTGTCAGCTTTGGCAGCCGGTACTCCGGAATTGAGTACGAGCTCCCTGGGGCTCTGACCGAGGCGGAGTTTAAGGAGAATCCGAGACAGGCAACAAACCAGGAGGATGAGAACAGGGAAAACCTGTTCGGTATTGATCTGGGCCTTGAGTGGTTCATTGGTGACTCGGCGGTGCTTGAGATTCCGCTGGGATACAGTCTCAAAATAGTCGATAGTGATGCTTTTGGAGCAGCCACCGATACCGAACTGGAAACAGTTCTGGCTTCCCCGGCAGTGGTGCTTGAGTGGGCTGTAGGCACGGTACCTGTGCGTACACGACTCGGCGTTGACGCATATCACGCCCAGCAAGACGGAATCAGGTATAGTGAAGTTGAACGTGAGAACATCGCTGCAGAGTTCCAATTAGCTCAGTGGAGCTTTGGCACAATGCTATCAAACGCCGTTAGCCTTGGTGACCGCTTTGACCTCCGCAATGTACTCCGCTACGAACGCAGTGAGATATCGGGAGAAAACAAGGCCTCCGGAGTCAAAGATTCAAAGACTCATGGAGCTTTTGTATTCGATCTCGGATCGGTGTATCGCCCGAATGATCAGAGCAAGTTGTTCCTTTCCGGCGGCACACTGTACCGCTACCCAGCGCTTGATGAGCAAGCCGCTGTGCGCGGTTTCGGTGCAGATGTATTTGAAAGAGACCTCGAACCGGAGAAAGGTTTCACCATAGAAGCGGGAGGGGCTGTATATCTCACCAATTTGATCCGTTTCGACGGCAGCATGTATCTCATGCAACTAACAGACGAGATAGCACCGGACGAAAACTTCCGCAATGTGAATCTCGATGAAACCCGCCGAATTGGTGGGGACATTCAGCTGACCAGCGAACCAATTGAGCAGCTCCGTATCTCGGCCGGATACAGCTACGTGAACCCAGTCTTTATCAAGGGTGATAACAAGGATAACCAAGTTCCGTTGGTGCCGAACCACAGTGTGGATGCGGAGTTAGGAATAAGACCAATAGGCGGACTTGAGCTTGGGCCAGCGATAAGCTTCCGAAGCGAGCCCTACGCGGGCGGTGACAGTGCGAACGATCTAGATAAGATCGATTCCTACTTCCTCACCGATCTCTTCTTCCGCTTCCGTCCTAACGGTGTTCCGGGGGACTTATCAATCAGTGCGACATTCAAGAACATTCTTGATGTGAGCTACGCGCCTTTCGTCTACTACGGTGGCTACTACCCCGCGCCGGGGCGGAGTTTTGAGATTGCAGCGTCGTACCGTTACTAGGCGGTGCGCCGGAGAATAAGGGAGTAGCAGAGGCATGCAGATGCAGCGCAGCAGACCGAGAAAACCGAACAACCTCACGAGTGCCATAGCTGTCTCGGTCGTGCTGCATCTGCTGCTGTTTGTGCTCGTTCCCTTTAGTGGGACAGGCTCCGGGTCTCGTTCCGGTGCTGACTCGGGACAACGCATGGTGCTGACTGCGCTGGAGTTCGGCTGGGCCGAGGATCCTACGACGGCTGCCGGAAAGGATAGTGCGAAAGATCCAGCACCTGAAGTCCGGCAGGAGCCAGCTGTCGCGGAGACTCCAGATGAATCTGAGAGTGAGCAGACGAAAGACCAGCTGGCAGATGCGGCTGAGCCAACCGAGCCAACCGAGCAGACAACTGCACAGAGCAGTTCCGAACAGGAACACCTTGATAGCGGCGAAAACTTTGCTAACTCCGAACAGGGTGCCGGGAGTCAGGATGCAACCCCTGACTCCGCGCGTGGTGCACCTCCTGGTGAGACGACCGGCACCCCACGCATAAGCGGCGCCACCGAGGGAAGACCGCCGCGCATTGAGTTGCCGCGACCCTTGGCCGAGATATCGCCTGAGTATCCAGTACACGCCAGACGGCGTGGGCTGGAAGGCGTGGTGGTGATTCGGGTTACTATATCGCCCAGTGGAGAACCTGTGGACACGACCATTGTTTCACCCTCCGAGCATTCGCAACTGAACGAGGCGGCTGTCTCGGCAGTGCGGGCGGCACGGTTCCAACCAGGAACCATTGACGAGCATCCGTCGGAAATGAGTCTCAGCATTCGCATAGTTTTTGAGGTATCCTAAAGCACCATGCAGAACAACCCACGACTTAGTACAACCAGCCTGCTCCTGACCGCGATGATACTTGCGGCAGCTGGCATGGGGTTTGCGTCCTTTCGCCCCGGGCTAGGCTCAGGCGCGAACACACAGACAAGCATTTCGGAGACCAAGCAGGCTGCAGCATCTGTCGAGGCAACCGAGATACTGTATGCAGAGAACCTTAGCATTGAGCACCTGACAGACCGTCCGGGGGTCACAGAGATAACTATCAAGGAACCATGGCCGGGGGCGGCGCCGATTCGCTATGCCGTGCTGCAAACAGGTGCAGAACTCGGAGGCGAGCGCAGGGAGTATGCAGCAGTAATTGGTGCCGAGCCCCAACGTGTTATATCACTTGTGACTCCGAGCATTGCCCACCTGGGTGATCTTGGACTACTTGAACGCATAGTCGGAGTAGAAAACCCGGACTACATCTACAACAGCGAGGTCTTAGCACGGCTGGAATCAGGCGATGTCGCCCGCGTGGGTGGGGGGCCGGAGCTGGATCTGGAACGTGTAGTTGCGCTGCAGCCTGATCTGGTGTTTGTCTCGGCCCTTGGGCCAGATGAGGCGGCGCTACGGCGCCTAAGCTCGGCAGGCATTCCGGTGGTACTGCTGTCCGACTGGCGTGAGCAAAGCCCCTTAGGCAGAGCCGAGTGGCTGAAGCTTTTTGGCACTCTCTTCAACCGAGGGCAGGAGGCGGAAGAGATTTTTGCCGAGCGCGCCGAGCGCTATGAACAGTTACAGGCTCTTACCGCCTTGCTGCCTGACAACCAGCGGCCCAGCATTATGGCCAATGGCCCGTGGCAGGGTTCATGGCCGACTCCAGCAGGTGACAGCTACATAGCACGCCTGTTTGGAGATGCGGGTGGAAGCTATCTCTGGGATGACATTCCTGGTACCGGCTCACATTTTCTCGACCTGGAATCGATACTGGCACGAGCCGCGCAGGCAGAGTATTGGTTCAACCTCAACTACGACTGGAACACTATGGCCGATGTAGTACAGGCCGACCCAAGGTTGGCGCGGTTTCAGGCCTTCCAGAACGGACGCATGTACCACCACAATGCACGCGAGCGAGACTCCGGTGCCAACGACTTCTGGGAGTCCGGCGCCGGGCGGCCTGATCTGGTACTGGCCGATTTAGTGCACATTATGCACCCGGATCTACTTCCGGAACACAGCCCGGTCTACTACCAGAAGCTGGAGCGCTGATGTCTGCGCGCACATCCCTCCATCTCCGGGTAGGGCTCCTTGTTCCGTTGCTCCTCATCGTGATAATGGCCGCACTTATGCTCGGGTCGGTGCATGTAGCGCCGTCCGACATCCTGCGTACGCTGTTCTACGGATCCGAAGCCGCCCCGGATGCAGAGTTTGCCACCGCCTACATGGTCATACGTGAAGTTCGTTTGCCGCGGGTGCTGCTTGCAATGGGCGCCGGCGCCGCGTTGAGCCTGGCGGGCCTGCTCATGCAGACGGTGTTCCGCAACCCCTTGGCAGGCCCGGGCGTCCTTGGGGTCGGCGCCGGCGCTGGCCTTGGCGTTGCCCTTGTCGTACTCAGCGGCCTGGGAGCGCAGCTTTCCAGCCCCTCGCTGTTCGCCGCGCTTGGCGGCGCTGGCCTGGTAGTTGCGGCAGTGATGGCAGCGCACCGAGTTGTGGATGACCCGGTCATTCTACTGGTGCTCGGCTTGCTTTTTGGATATGCAGCAACTGCGCTCACAACTCTGCTTATGGCGGCCAGCCCTGCGGCTGGCCTGGAACGCTACGTCATCTGGAGCTTTGGGTCATTTGCACTGCCCCCGAGCGCAGTGCAGCCAACCTTACTCGGTGTTGTGGCTGGCATGACCATGGTACTTACACTCAAAGGTTCACACCTGGACGCTCTGCTGCTGGGCCGAGCATACGCCGAAAGTAGCGGAGTGCACGCACGGGCTCTACAAGGCGCGCTCCTGGCAGTTGCTGGGGTGCTGACCGGAGTAGTGACCGCCTTCACCGGGCCCATTTCCTTTGTTGGAGTAGCGGTGCCGCATCTTGCGCGCGGATACCTGCGCAGTTCACGACACCGACTCCTGGTACCGGCGACGGTGCTGAGTGGTGCAGTGATAGCCGTTTTGGCAGATCTTATTGCACGGGTACCGGGAAGTGACCGCGTCCTCCCGCTGAACGCCGTTCTGGCCCTGGTGGGAGTGCCGGTAGTTCTGGTAGTTGTCTTGAAGCCGCGCGGTTCCGGCCGAGACGCCCAAGGCGACGCCGGGGGCGGCTCTGCAGGTGGTTCAGACAAGGGGGTGCGTCTATGAGCACGCCAACCGCCGCACCAGCGCTGCTGGAACTGCACGCTCTTGAGCTTGCGTACCGGCGCGGGCCGGTTGTCCTCCGACTTGAATCAGAGTCTATTCGAGCCGGAGAGGTCTTGGCGCTTATCGGCCCCAACGGTGGTGGGAAGACTACCCTACTCCGTTGTACAACCGGGCTGCTGAAGCCCCAAACCGGTATGGTCCTGTTCCGGGGCAGGCCATTGTA
>PXEI01000491.1 GCA_003564775.1 Spirochaetaceae bacterium | reverse complement strand
GTCGGACATCAACGCCGAGCGTATCCTTGGCACCACGCACAATATGATAACGTACACCTGGAAGGTCTTTTACACGACCACCACGCAGCAACACAACAGAGGGCTCCTGGAGGTTGTGACCAATACCAGGAATATAAGCCGTAGCCTCAATTCCATTTGTCAGACGTACACGAGCAACTTTCCGCAGAGCCGAGTTTGGCTTCTTTGGGGTAATTGTCATTACACGAGTACAAACCCCACGCTTCTGCGGGCATTCTTGCAGTGCGGGGGACTTTGTTTTCTTCAACTGTGTTTTGCGACCCTTGCGGATCAGCTGATTAATTGTCGGCATAGTTGTTTCAAATCTCCTAGCGTCGCCGTGGAGCCTGCACTGTAGCAAGCTCATATTAAAAAGTCAATACGTTGGCGAAAAAATCATCGAGCCCGCCGAGACTCAGTAGGTCTCGGCTTCTTCCTTGATGTCTTCTTCCTCGGTTTCCTCAACACGCTCACGCGCACGTTGTTCTACTATCTGCTGCATCCGAACATCAAGATCTTCACGGTTCTCGTCATACAGCTTTACATTCTTGTAGCCACGCATGCCCGTACCAGCTGGTATCAGCCGCCCGATAATGACGTTCTCTTTCAGTCCACGAAGCTCGTCCGAGGCCCCGGCAATTGCAGCGTTCGTCAAGACGCGAGTGGTCTCCTGAAAGCTCGCCGCCGAGAAGAATGACTCTATATTCAGCGATGCACGCGTAATGCCAAGCAGCACCGGACGTCCGACAGCGGGCTGTCCGCCATCTTTCATTACCTTACGATTCACTTCATTGAACTTGTACTTATCAACCTGTTGCCCATGGATAAGGTTGGTATCACCAACCTGCATGATCTCCACCTTGCGCATCATTTGACGGATAATAACTCCAATGTGCTTGTCGTTGATCGCAACACCTTGCAACCGGTACACCTCCTGCACCTCGTTCACCAAGAACCGCTGAAGCGCATTCTCACCAAGGATCTGGAGCACATCGTGGGGGTCGGTAGCGCCCTCACAGAGCGGCTCACCCGCGTCAACAGGATCGCCCTCGCGCACAAGCAGGTGCTTACCCATGGGAATGAGATGCTTGTACTCATTGCCGTACGGATCTTCAACAACGATGACTCGTTTTCCCTTTGCAACCGGCCGAAAATACACCGTCCCGGTAATTTGCGAAAGCACCGCTGCGTTCTTTGGTCGCCGAGCCTCAAACAACTCACCTACTCGTGGTAGACCACCGGTGATATCCCCGGTCTTGGCACTTTCTCGTAGCAGCTTTGCCAAGGTGCGCCCGGCCTTAACCTCTTCACCATTCTCAACGTTGAGATAGGAAGCACCCGGAAGATAGTACTGCGCAAGCTCTGTGCCGTCTTCATCCTTAATGACCAGTCGAGGCTGAAGGCTTTCGAGCGAGAACTCAGTGATTTTTTTCTCAAATCTACCGGTGTCCTCGTTCAACTCTTCCTTGAGAGTGGTTCCCTGCACGATATCTTCGAAAACGATAGTACCGTTATGCTCCGCGATTATTGGTTCGCTGAAAGGGTCGAATGTCGCTATTGATTCTTCCGACTCAACAATATCTCCTTCCGAGACCAGCAGCTGAGCACCGTTACGCACCTCAACCCGCTGTTCCTGCGCCACCAACACCAGGGCATTGTCCATGAGCACCCCGTACGCATTGTCACCAGCAAGCACCTCTTCCTTACCGCGGGTGAGCACCGCCTGGCCTTTCACAATCTTGTCGTCATCGGCGACCAGGAGTTTGTCACCCTTCTGGAGCTCAATTTTTTGCAGAACGCGAGCAACAAAGACCTTGCCTTTTCGAGTAAACAATCGAGTCTTTTCATCGATATCTACAAACTGCCCCTCGATCCGCCGCACAAAGACCGGGTATTTGAGGAAGATGCGGTTGTCCTCAGATGCTTTGGTCGCAGCACCACCAATATGGAAGGTACGCATGGTGAGCTGCGTTCCCGGTTGCCCAATAGACTGGGCGGCGATAATGCCTACGGCCTCACCGATATTTACTGTACGGTTATCGGCAAGGTTACGTCCGTAACACTTGCGACAGACGCCGTAGCGAGCCTCACATGTAAGCACCGTGCGAATGCGCACCGACTCTATACCGGCTTCCTCAATGGCCTCTGCGACCTCGTCGCTCACCTCTTCGTTAACATCAACAAAAACTTCACCGTTTATGGGGTGCTTCACGCGCTCAAGGGTAAACCTACCCTTAATCCGGTCCGAGAGGCGTTCAACTACTTCCTCTCCATCCTTTAACGCCTTCATTTCGAGGCCGTTAATTGTCCCGCAGTCCTCTACGTTTACCACCACATCCTGGGCGATATCGACGAGACGGCGAGTTAAGTAACCGGCGTCCGCCGTCTTGAGCGCGGTATCCGCCAGACCTTTTCGAGCACCGTTCGTAGAGATAAAGAACTCGATGACCGAAAGGCCCTCTTTAAAGTTTGACCGAATAGGAAGCTCAATAATATCACCGGAAGGTTTAGCCATAAGTCCGCGCATACCTGCCAGCTGACGAATCTGGCCTCGACTACCACGAGCACCTGAGTTTGCCATCATGTAAACCGGGTTGAACCCGCCTCGGTCTTCCTTGAGGGTGCTCATCATGGTGTTGGTAAGATCTTCGTTCGCCTTACTCCATACCTCAACGACCCGGTTGTAGCGCTCTTCGTTGGTAATATGTCCCTGCATGTACTGTTTCTGAATTGATTCGACCGCTGTGTTCGCCGCACCGATCATCTCCACCTTCACATCGGGAATCATGATGTCGTCCATGCCGATCGTAGCGCCAAAGAGCGTCGCGTAGCGGAAGCCCATATCTTTGATCGTGTCCAGCATGCGAACTGTGGTATGTGGCCCATGCTCGGCATACACACGGGCTATGAGCTTACGAAGCTCCTTCTCACCCATGGAGTAGTTTACAAACCCTACTTCCGGTGGGAGATCAGCATTCAGCACGATCCGTCCAGCGGTAGTCTCTACCAGCTCACCGTTAATTCTCACCTTGACCAACGCCTGATAATCTACGGCTCCGGCATCGCGAGCCATGAGCACTTCATCAGGACAGCTATAGTAACGCCCCTCACCTTTGGCTCCCGGACGATCACGTGTCATGTAGTTAATTCCAAGCACCATGTCTTGTGAGGGGAACACAATAGGATCCCCGTTAGCGGGATTCAGAAGATTTCGAGATGGAATCATGAGCATCCAACACTCTATCTGCGCCGCCTGTGTCAGCGGAACATGAACCGCCATCTGGTCACCATCAAAGTCAGCGTTAAAAGCATGACAAACGAGGGGATGGAGCCGAATCGCCTTGCCCCCAACAAGAACAGGCTCAAACGCCTGTATACCCAACCGGTGCAGCGTGGGCGCGCGGTTCAAGAGTACCGGATGCTCCTTAACAACTTCATCGAGCACTGCCCATACTTCGGGCGTTTCCTGTTCAACAAGTGTCTTGGCCTTCTTGATGTTGTAGACAACATCCTTCTCAACCAGCTTCTTCATAATAAAGGGCTTGTATAGCTCAAGAGCCATCTTGGTCGGCAAACCACACTGATGCAGCTTAAGCTCGGGACCGACCACAATGACCGAACGGCCTGAGTAGTCTACACGCTTACCAAGCAGGTTCTGACGGAACCTACCCTGCTTACCCTTAAGCATGTCCGAGAGGCTCTTAAGCGGCCGGTTTGACGCCCCTTTGACAACACGCTTCTTTTTCGAGTTGTCGAACAGTGCATCAACCGCCTCTTGCAACATCCGTTTTTCATTTCGAATGATGATATCAGGGGCATTGAGCGCGATGAGCCGCTTCAGTCGATTGTTTCTATTGATTACGCGACGATAGAGGTCATTTAGGTCCGATGTCGCAAAGCGGCCACCGTCCAGCTGAACCATGGGTCGTAGTTCCGGCGGAATAACCGGAATAACGTCTAAGATCATCCATTCGGGACGATTGCCTGAGTCGCGGAAGTTCTCAACGATCTCGATACGCTTAAGCAAGCGCTTGTCTGCTTTTGCGCCCTTTTCGACCATCTCTACTCGCAACTCGGCCGAGAGCGAGTCTAGATCCAGACCCTCAAGCAACGTGCGTACCGCTTCCGCTCCAATTCCGGCGGAAAAACCCAATCCATAGCGATCCTTCGCCTCGGCGTAGTCTTCCTCGGTCAGGAGATCCATTTTTTTCAGGTCGGTATCACCCGCATCAATGACGATATATTTCTCGTAATACAGGATGGATCGCAGCGCGGAGATAGTCAGGTCCAACAGAAGACCCATTCGCGACGGCACCGAGCGATAGTACCAGATATGAGATACCGGCGAGGCCAGCTCAATATGCCCCATACGTTCCCGGCGAACCTTAAAATGGGTTACCTCTACACCGCAGCGGTCACAAATTACGCCTTTATAGCGAATGGACTTGAACTTGCCACAGTAACACTCCCACTCCTTGGTGGTACCAAAGATGCGCTCACAGAACAATCCGTCCTTCTCCGGACGCAGCGTGCGATAATTGATGGTCTCCGGTTTCTTAACCTCTCCGTAGCTCCAAGCCCGCACCTTTTCAGGTGAGGCCAGTTGAATCATTATGCTATCGAAATCTTGAATTTCTCTCATCTATCTCCGCCTCCTGCTGCGCTGTTCCCGAAACTCGCACATCGTCTCATCCGGCATCTTTTCTCCACCCGGCTGCCTCAACTCTAGAAGTTGCTGCCTTTACGGTTGATCAGTTCCTCGTCACGTTCGGTAAGAGGAACCTGCTTGCCCTTCGAGTCGAAAATCGAGATATCTAACGCCAGTCCACGCAGCTCCTGAACAAGCACATTAAAGGACTCAGGAACTCCTGCGGAGCTTGAAGGCTCACCTTTAACAATGCTTTCATAGATCTTGGCGCGACCATTCATATCGTCACTCTTAATTGTCAGTAATTCCTGGAGGGTATTTGCTGCACCATAAGCCTCAAGAGCCCAGACCTCCATCTCTCCAAGACGCTGTCCGCCAAACTGAGCCTTACCGCCCAGCGGTTGCTGGGTCACAAGCGAGTAAGGACCGGTTGATCGGGCATGCATCTTATCGTCGATAAGGTGATGCAGCTTCAGCACATACATGTACCCGCACATTACGTCGTTCTCAAATCGCTCGCCAGTACGCCCATCGAACAAGGTGGTCTTGGAACTCGTCGGCAGACCGGCCTCGGTAAGCTTTGCGGCGATCTGCTCGTTCGTAGCCGACTCAAATACGGGAGTTGCGTACCACTCATCAAGCCACTTTGCAGCCCAACCGAGTTCGGTTTCAAGAATCTGGCCAAGATTCATACGAGAAGGAACACCAAGCGGATTCAAACAAATCTCCAACGGAGTACCGTCAGCGGTATAAGGCATGTCTTCTTCAGGAAGAACTTTGGCGATAACACCCTTGTTACCATGACGTCCGGCCATTTTGTCACCTTCACGCAGCTTTCGCTTGGTGGCAATAAGCACCTTGACAACTTCTTCCACGCCTGGGCTTAGGTCGTCGCCTTCCCCCCTGCGCAGACGCTGAACGTCGATAACCGTTCCGTCAATTCCGTGAGGCACTCGCAGACTAGTGTCGCGCACCTCCTTGGCTTTCTCTCCAAAAATTGAGTTAAGGAGCTTGAACTCCGGTGTAGTCTCGGTCTCACTTTTTGGTGTCACCTTACCAACCAGAATGTATCCAGAACCAACTTTGGCCCCAACACGCACCACCCCTTCATCGTCCAGCTGATCCAATGCGCGTTCCGAGGTGTTAGGAATATCCCGAGTGATTTTCTCCGGCCCAAGTTTGGTCTCTCGAATCTCGGTTACAAATTCCTTGAT
>PXEI01000467.1 GCA_003564775.1 Spirochaetaceae bacterium | reverse complement strand
TATCGAGACATGAAACGCAAACTAAACGAGCAACTGGACGAGTCTTTCTGGGACAGCCTTCGATAAGCTTATTTTCGTACCCTGTGACCAAAGATCCGCATTTGCACCCCGCAATGGCTTGAAAAAGCCGGTTTGATCGCAATAATGAAGTTGTGAGGAACAAAAGTTGAAGGTCGGGGTTTTTTTTAGCGTTTGTGGGGTAGAAATGCGGATCTTTAATCACAGGGTACGAAAATAAGTTTATCGAAGACTGTCCCAGAAAGACTCGTCCAGTTGCTCGTTTAGTTTGCGTTTCATATCTCGATACATTCGTCTGAGAGACTCATAGCGGTCGTGGACCTCCCAGTCCGATCCCTCCAGATACAACTGATAAGGAGCCAGGCCCAGAGCATGAGCAAGAAGCGATAAAGTCTCGGCTGATGGGTATTTTTTTGAGGTCTCTATTTCACCCACAAAGCTAGAGGATATGCCACACCGTTCCGCAAGCTGGAACTGGGACATGCCAAGTTGTTTTCGTTGTTTTCGCACATTCTCCGCAAGTATACGGCGAACGTCTGCAGTCTCTTCAGCCGCCACGTCATCCATTTTCGTTTTCAAGCGGAGTGTACACAACAGCCTCAGAGTGGTATCCCAGCCCCGCTCTGAGCGGGTGGTCAAAATATCGCACTTTAGATACTCTCGCATACGTATGAAACACGAGTTTTCACGCATCTTGAATGCTGCGGCCGAATGTGTGGTAGATCCGGTAGCACTACCACTGAGTTACAGGCAGGCACCATCCGAACACCAACCGTCTGTCGGAGCGCTCACGAAAATGCAGCGCCCCGCGGTTCTTCTGCTGCATGGATTCACGGGAAACCCGGGTGAGTTGAAATATGCCGCCGAACGAATTGCCGAGGCCGGTTATAACGTGTCGGTACCCCGATTACCAGGTCACGGAACCACCGGTGCCGAGTTTGAGGTAACGCAAGCGGAGGACTGGTTGCGCCGGTCGGTAGATGCCTACCTCGATCTGCGGGCCGAGTCCTCCTCGGTGAGCTTGGTTGGGCTTTCAATGGGGGCCTTAATTGCGGTACTCATGTCTGCGAGGCTGAAGGTCAACGCGCTCCTTATGTGCGCGCCCGCCCTAGATGTCAACCAGCGTTTTCTCCCTCTTACGCCTATCCTCGGAAAGTTTCTTAGAAGTTATCGTGGGAGCTACAACCCGGAGAACGTGAAGCCAGAGTTCCGCAGGCTGGCGGAAGAGTATCGCACGCGCCGATGGGTTCGAGGTGCCGGAGAGCTATACCGGCTTCAACAGGCCGCTCGCAAGGCATTGCCGCAGGTGGTCTGCCCCATCCCCACGGTGCTCACGGCTGCCGATCCAACGGTGCCTGTATCGGTGCAGACGCGAATCCACAACTCAGTGCGTAGTACGGACCATCAACTTCGTGTTTTCGACGGGAGCGATCACGTTATTTTGAACGGCTCGGCGCGGGAGCAGGTTGTCGGTTTTCTCATTGAACGGCTCAATTCCCAGCGTCAGTTGAGTTCGCAGGCTTGACCACACGCCGATGAACTGTATAATCCGAAGGCAATCATGATTGTATTCCTAATAAAGAAATGGTTCTTCGATTGCTGGGACAACCTCCTCTGGTTGCTTATAGGTAATCTCCTCATACTGATCGCTGCTGCAGTGCCGATCATTATACCGCCTCGGCTGGCTGCGGTGGCGCCCGAGCCTGCCCTTCTGGTTTTTGTGCTTGGATTTCTACTTGTAATGGTTCTGGTCGGTACATTGTCCTTTTTTGTGCGTGACATCACAGACTATCAAGGTGTCGAGCTTGAAAAGGCTCGCGAGTATATCGCCATCAGTTGGAAGCAAAGTCTGGCGTTCGGCGGGCTGTACCTGTTTCTCATGTTCCTGGTTGTGGTCGGATTTCCGGTTTACTCCGGCATGGATAACATTGTTGGGACAGTTGCAATGGTGTTCTTGTTCTGGGGAAGCCTCACCTGGATGTTTACAAGTCAGTACTACTTCCCGATCCGAGCCCGTTTGGCAGGTCGTTTTAAGATCATTATCCGCAAGTCTTTTGCCGTATTCTTTGACAACACGGCGTTCTCGGTCTTCTTGGGCTTTGGTTCGTTTCTTATCTTTCTTGTGTCGGTCTTCACGGCCTTTCTCATGCCTGGGTTTATTGGCATTCTAATCTGGGTACATGTTGCGTTCAAGCTCAGGCTCAAAAAGTATGACTACTTAGAAGCAAACCCCGGAGTCAAAGCATCAAAGATTCCCTGGGCGGAGCTTCTCCAGGAAGAGAAAGAACGTGTCGGCCCACGGTCGCTCAAAAACATGATTTTCCCCTGGAAAGACTAGTACCTGACAGAACGTATCAGAAAAGAACCATTACTCGCAGTTATAATCTCCACAGGGGGTCTCTTCCGCAGGGGGTTTTATGAGGGTATTCGTTCCTTGTCAGACCACCGTCGTGCCAGGTAGAGAAATGGGGTATCAAGCACCGCAACCACGAGTTTTAGCAGATAGGTTGTGAGCAGTATTTCCAGAAAGGTGCGCGCACTAAACACACCGAGAAAAGCTATGCTTGTGAAGACTATACTGTCAAGAAACTGGCTAACCATAGTGCTTAAGTTATTGCGTAACCACAGGTACCGCGTACTGGGAAACTTCCGCTTCCATAACGCAAAGGCCCAGACATCGTGAAGTTGTGACACAAGATAGGCAATCAGGCTCGCCACCGTGATTCGCGGCAGAATGGCAAAGATAGACGCCATTCCGCTGTGTGCAAAATCTTCCGCTGCCGGTGTGAAAAGCAGCGCGAGCTGCATGGCCACGGTAAAAAACACAATACCAACGAATCCAAGCGCGATACCCCTTCGGGCCGCGTGCGCACCATGATTCTCGCTCAGAATATCTGTTGCAAGAAAGGAACTCGCGTAGACTATGTTCCCCAACGTGGCGGTGAGCCCGAATATCTCAACGGTTTTAACTACCTGAACGTTTGCGGTTACTGCAGCCAAGACCATCCAGGCGAACAGCCCCGGAGCTCCGAAATAGCGATACACTACAAGAATAGCGGCAAAATTCACTGCCGCCATTACTATCCAAAGAACCTCGTTACTCATGCTTTTTCTACATCCTCAGACTGGATTTGCTACTAGTATTGTTCTATCCAACTATGCCAGCGGAGCCAGGAATAACGCGCTCCAGTTGAGGAGAACCAGAGTGGTCATACACACAACTCCGACCCAGGTGGTCTGTCCTGCCTCGGTGAATGTGGCCTCGCCACCGGCTAGCTGCGTCTGCCCTGGCGTGTAAATTGAAAGCAAGATCGTATCGATGCTCTCAATCAGGCGACGCGGCTCGATCTGCTTCTTGCCCTCAATAATCCGTTCAAAATAGAAGAACACCCGTGCGACGAGTCCACCAACTTTGCCGGGAAGCCGTAGATCGGGCCGTATAGAAAAGAGCGAGATGAAGACGAGCCCGACAATGGTAAAGCCCTTTTCGAGCCCTTGATTAAGCGCCCCTCGAGTAATGGCAAAGGGGCCAATCCTGAGTATCACCTCACCAAGCGGTTGAAGCAGATTGAAGGCGGTAATGGAGCCAACCATCACCAGGAAGTAGTTCCATTTAATGCGTTTGCCAGCAAAAGAAGCCAGCGCCGCAAAGAGAAGTACCTGGGATACTCGCACGGTGAGGTTGTTCTGAAAGAGAAAAGCCGGAATTATGAGTCCACCCGTTAGGAATAGATGAACAGCCGAGAAATGGGCCTTCAAGAACGGATTGTACTGTGTTTTACGAGACATTAAGCTGCCTAACTCCCGCTACCCAGCGTGACTGTTCACGAAGCTTTTCAGCGAAGAGACCAACCAGCACGCCGCTCGTTACCCCAAGTCCAATAAACAATGGCGCAATAACCCAGGCAGTTTGGCCAAAAATAAAAGTCACCGAAAGAGTAATTTGGACGATATTGCTCGCAATTGCGCCAAAAACGCTTACGCCTACGAGGCTAATACGTTTGCCTCCAACTCTGTGGGCAGCAAGCATTACTACGGCACTCGCGAAGCTACCGGAAATTGAGAACAAAAACACATAGGAAGCCAGGGTGCCATTAATGAGACCATGCCCGAGTACCTTGAGAAAGACCAGGAGAAAAATCGAGCCTGGGCTTAGAATGTCCAAGGTGATAAGGATAGGCAGATTGGCGAGCCCCAGACGGAAGAACGGCACCGGTTTCGGAAAGAGATACTCGATTGTAGAAAAGAACAAACACAAGCCACCTAGAAAAGCTATGAGTTCAAGACGTTGTTCATTGTGAAAAAGGGAGACCTTTCCATTGGTGAAACGAGCAGCAAGGCGCTCTTTAAGATTTGACATTGGGCAAAAGTTTAGCGTTTTTCCTCGGAATGTGCTACGGTAGAACCGAAATTCCTTTGAGCAAAACTCATGAACTCGTCGGACTCTAAAGGCCTGCCAAAGTAGTATCCCTGAACGACGGGACAACCGACACCAGCAAGGTAATGTGCCTGGGAATGAGTTTCCACGCCCTCGGCGACAACCTCAATCCCCATATCCTCAGCCATGTGCAACACGGCCCGAATGATTCCCTGGGTGTAACTGCTGGTGAGAACTTCATCAATGAAACTCTTGTCGAGTTTGATTCCTTGGATTGGGAGCTTCCGAAGATAGTTGAGAGATGAGTAGCCTGTGCCGAAATCGTCAATGACGATTCTCATTCCCAACTGCGAAATCTTGTGAAGTTTACGTAGACCTTCATCTAGGTCGTCCATAACGCTGCCCTCGGTGATTTCAAGCCGGAAACGCTCCGGCGAAACCTTACTGCGACGCAGAGCAGTTTGCACGTTTCGCACAAGGTTTGGATCCTTGAACTGCCGTGGAGATAGGTTCACCGACACGGTGAGTTCATTGAGGCCGACCTCACCCCATTGTGAAAGGTGTTCAGCCGCACGAAACAAGGTCCAACTCCCGATGGGAATAATGAGTCCGCTCTCTTCAGCTACCGGAATGAAGCGCCCGGGATCCACAAGCCCTTTGGTTGGATGCTTCCATCGGATGAGCGCCTCAGCGCCGAGTAGCCGGGAACACAAGTCTCCACCTTCCAGCCGACTCATTGCAAAATATGGCTGGAAAAACAGGGAGAACTGACGCCCAATTTCGGCTATCGCTTGCTCTTCAAGAGCTCGAATAATAGCGTCCTGGAGTTCAATCTTTTCAATGGCTTGGCTTTGCATCGTGAGGTGAAACTCAACGTACTCCTTCTGCTGCTCCTTGGCCGCATTAAGGGCGATGTCTGCGCTACGCAGAATCTGCGTCTTTGTGGCTCCGTCGCGGGGAAACATGGCACTCCCGATCAGGCATCCAATGCGCACGGTGTACTCGGGAAACTTGAAGGTGTCACCCAGTGTGTCACGAACACGCTCAGCGTAGCTCGATACGCCCACTATTGGGTCGGCACCTATCAGGAGGACTACAAACTCATTGTCCCGTGTGTGATACAGTCGCGCGTTCTTGGGCATGATGCTCTGTATTCGTCCGGCACATTCGTAGATGATCCAGTCGGTGTATTGCCGATCAAGCGCCTGGTGGGCCATCTCGTACGCCTGATCGAGCGCCACGATAATGACCGCAATATTCCGTGGATGTGTCGCAGGTATAGCCTCTCGAATGATTGCTGTGAGGTCGTTATCGAGCACAAAGTGATTCGGCAGTCCACTTTTGCGGTTATAGAGGAGTTGATTCTCAAGCTTCTTCTCTCGGCGTTCCTGTTCAAGTATGCGGTCAGAAAGAAGCGCTATATCGGCCCGTGCCCTGCGAAGGAGGTCTTGGGTCTCCTGATTACTCTCCCACAACTCGGAGATACGCTCGCGAAGGTCACCGGGAAGAGTAT
>PXEI01000108.1 GCA_003564775.1 Spirochaetaceae bacterium | reverse complement strand
GTCTATCGCGGTCGGCCGTGTTCATCGTGGCCACGCCGCACACCATAACCACCCGCCACCATCGCAATAACTCACTACACAGCACATTTCTCGTTGACGATTTGCAAACCTGGGCGCATACTGTTAGTAGGTTGGTTGTTACAAGCAACTAACCGTAGGGAGATAGCGTTAGGGAACCGGTAAGGAGTCATTGAATGTCGCAGGTAGAAAAGGCAGCCTTGGAGCGTTCCGGGCGCAAGCTTCAGTACGGCGAGCACGAGCATATGGGCGTTGTGGTCGTTGACAACTTTCCCGCCTTAGGCACATTGACTGCGTTACGCTTTATAGAGTGGGTACAAAAGAACCCTACAGGCGTCGTGTCCTTACCAACCGGAAGGACTCCAGAGTACTTTATTAAGGAGCTCCACCGTTTTCAGGAGCACTGGTCCGAGCCGGACACCGTTGCCGAGCTGGAGGCTGTTGGCCTGGATCCAGCGGTTTTTCCGCACACCAAAGACCTTAGATTCGTGCAGATAGACGAGTTCTACCCCATAAATCCCCGACATCGAAACAGCTTCCTCTACTACATTCGCCAATACTACCTGGAGGCCTTTGGCATTAGGCCTGAAAACGCACTGCTCATAGACGGCGAGGAAATTGGCCTTCCGGTTGATGGGGTGGGGCTGGAAGATTTCTGGTCAGACGGACATGTAGACCTGAGTCTTCGGTACAGGCCAGCAAAGGGGAAGACTGAGCAGGCGCAACAAGACGCAATTGCCCGAATAGACCAGTGGTGCATTGGGTATGAGGACCGCATTCGCGCAATGGGGGGAATTGGTTTCTTCCTTGGGGGAATTGGCCCGGACGGACACATTGGATTCAACGTCCGTGGCTCAAGTCCTTACTCGGCCACCCGGCTTACCGAGGTGAACTACGAAACACAAGCCGCAGCCGCGGCGGACCTTGGTGGGATAGAGGTTGCGCGTGAGCGCCTGGTCATTACCATTGGCCTGGGCACCATTACCTTTAATCCCCAATGCTGTGCCGTCATTATGGCCGCAGGTGAGAGCAAGGCCGATATCGTAGCAAAATCTATTGAGAACCCACGGGATGTGCGCTTTCCTGCCAGTGCGCTGCATCAGCTGAAGAACGCACGCTTTTACCTCACCGAAGGTGCGGCGGTGCGGCTGACGCACCGCAACGTCCTGAGCTTCCGCGAGCAAGAAGATGTAACCGAGCAGGACATAGACCGCATAGTCATTGACCTTTCACTCAGCAGCCGCAAGCGCATTGCCGACTTGACTCCCGAAGACTACAAGAACGATGCCTTTGCAAAGCTCTTGCTCCGCAAGACCGGACTTGAACCTCGCGAGCTCGGCGCCGGTGTTGCCGACCGCATTCGGGAAAAAATTGAACGGGGTATGGAGGTGGCGGTACACACCCGGTTCCTCCATACTGAACCGCATCACGACGACATCATGCTGGGGTATCTACCAAGTGTCGTTCGCAACATCCGTGAACACTCAAACCATCACCATTTTGCCACCATGACCAGCGGGTTCACCGCGGTTACCAACCGCTACGTGTTGGGATTGTGTCGCGCACTTATGCACAACCTCAAAACGAACCGCGAAGAGTTTGAGCAGCTCTCGGCCGACGGTTACTTCACCGATGAGCGCTATAGAGACCACGACGTATGGCGCTATCTTGATGGGCTGGCGGCCAACTCAGCGGCCCTGCAGGAAAACGGTACGGTGCGTCGCTTCTATCGAATGCTGGTGCAGGTCTTTGAGGAGACCGAGATTGAGGAGATCATTCAGCGCTTGCATGAGCTCCTCAACTACTTTGAGACGCAGTACCCCGGAAAGAAAGACCTGCCTTACATTCAGCAGCTTAAGGGAATGTGTCGTGAGTGGGAGTCGGCCTGTCTCTGGGGTTACTTTGGATGGGATCAGGACTCGGTAGAGAACCTGCGGCTTGGGTTTTACCAGGGCGAGATATTCACCGAGGAGCCTACCGTAAGTCGTGACGCCATGCCGGTGAAGCAACTCTTAGCGCGAGTTCGGCCAGATGTCGTTACGGTAGCCTTTGACCCGGAGGCCAGTGGCCCTGACACCCACTATAAGGTCATGCAGGCTATCTCGGAGGCATTGCGAATCTACCAGGAAGAGTCGGGCCGGAGCGATTTACGGGTAATTGGATATCGTAACATTTGGTACCGCTTTCACCCATCGGCCGCCAATGTCTTTGTGCCGGTCTCACTTAACATGATGACTCTCCAACACCACTCCTTCATGACAACCTACCTGTCGCAAAAAGACGCCTCCTTTCCAAGTTATGAACATGATGGCCCGTTTTCGGAGTTGGCGCAGAAAATTCAAGTCGAGCAGTACGACCAACTCAGCTGCTGCCTCGGACGAGAATACTTCTACGAGCACCCGAGCGCACTTATTCGTGCTACCCGCGGGTTTGTGTATCTCAAGGAGATGTCTGCAGAAGCGTTTGCCGGGCATTCACGCGAACTCCGTAAGAAGGCAGAGGCCTCATAATGAAGGTGGGCAACCAGCCGTTTCAGCGAAGTGCAAACCTGGCGCTTGTTCTGCGTGAGTTGCGTAAGCGCCCGGGTACAACTCGAACCGAGCTCTCGGTGCGGCTCGGGCTCGACAAGTCCACCATCAGTCACCTAACTGCGGAGCTCATAGGAACCGGCTTGGTTGTGGAGACGCTGACCGGTGCATCCTCACCACGTGGGGGCCGCAGACCGGTGGCACTTGAGCTGGTCGACCGGCGACTGCTGGCTGTTGGAATTGAGATTGAGCCAGACTGCTATCGTTCAGTCGTGGTGGATAACGCCGGTGTGGTTGTGTGGCGCCAAGGCGGCGAGGCGGACGCCTCGCGCGGGTTTTCCTCGGAGCTCCGCCGCATAGTTTCGGGTGTGCTGGAGCAGGTGCGGTTTGAGGATCTGCAGGTGCTTGGATTGGGTATTGCGGTGCCTGGCTACGTGGATCCGCATCGGGGCCGGATTATACGCTCTCGCTCGCTTGGTGTGAGCAATGTCGACATACAGCCCTTGACGGTCGAGATCGCGGCAGAGCTTGCGCATCACTCACCCATAGGCCTGCCGCCGCTCCTCATAGACAACGATGCAAACTGCTGTGCCTGGGGAGAGCTTCATGCCGAACGTGGCCTTGGGGCTGTCCGAGACATGTTGTTTATTCACGCCCGGAAATCGCCACGACATCTGGGAATTGGTCTGGGAGTCGTTTCGAGCGGTGAGCTGCAGTACGGGAGTTCACACTCGGCGGGTGAGTTTCACAGTGCAAACTGGCAGGGCGGAGAAATGACACAACTCGGAATCTCGGCAGAGGAGTTGCTGCGCATAGATGAAGATCCGCAGATTCTGGATAACTTTCTGACCGAAGTGCTGTGTAACTTGTCGCCCATTGTCTCGGTACTCGATCCTGCCGCAGTGTACTTTGGCGGAGAGTTGCGAACAGCCTTTCCCCGTATTCTTCACCTTCTGGAAACCAAGCTCTCAGACCGCTACATGGCGTTCCGGCGTGAGAGCTGTGATCTGCGATGTTCAACCTACGGGGAGGACGAAGTGGCAGTAGGGGCAGCCGGTATGTTTATTGAACGGCTTTTTGCGTTGCCTCGCTTTGGTCGTAGAGCTGACAGTTTCACGGTTTCCTGGGACGATGTGCTTCCTTTTGTGGAGCAAGGGGTAGGTGCGTGAATGCGTGTGGCAATAGGCATTGATCTGGGTGGTGGTTCGGTCAGGAGTGCGGTAGTTCGTGAGGATGGTGAGGTGCTGCGCATGCTCACTGCTCCTACGCCACGTAACGGCCGGGACGTTGTGCTGAATGAGATCCGAAAACAGGTTCAGTCCTTGAACGCGGAATGGGAAACGTCAATCGTTGGGCTAGGCGCACCCGGTATGATTAGCAACTCCGGTTTTCTGCATGGACATGCTGTGAATATTCCCGGATGGGGTGAGTTTGATATAGCTGCCGAACTGAGCGCCTTGGTTCAGAGCCCGTGTTTCGTGCGCAACGACGCGGCAATGGCTGCCGTTGGTGAGAGCAGGTTCGGCGCTGGTCGGGGGTCAGACCCGGTAGCCCTGATTGCCGTCGGTACCGGTATAGGAGCCGGAGTTGTGGTGCGCGGGAAACCGTTGTCCGGGAGCTACGGCGCGGCGGGTGAGATTGGCCATGTGTCTATTGATCCCCATGGACGGTTGTGCCGCTGTGGGCGTCACGGCTGCATTGAGGCGTACTGTTCAGCAACCGGAATGATTGAGCGCGCTCACGAGCTTGCGCGGCGTGATGCTGGCGGACTGGATGGCCCACTCCGGCGTGAGTTGCTCCAGGCAGGCGAGTCTGGAGTTGAGGCAGAACGCATATACCGGGGTGTAGCCGAGGCTGACGCCCTGGCAATGTTGGTGCACCAAGAGGCAAGCAAAGCTCTGGCACATGCGGTTGCTATGTTGGTGGCCTGTGTGGGCGCGGAGGTGGTGGTTCTTGGTGGCGGTGTCATGAATGCTGCAGAGTTTATTCTGCCAGCCGTGGAGCAGCCTTTACGTGCGCTGCTTCCGCCCGAACTCTATCAACGCACCCAGGTGCGTTCTGGGCAACTTGGAGCTCAAGCTGGTGTCATTGGAGCGGCGGTAGCGGCTCTGGACTCCGTTGCGCACGCGGTGGGCGCTGCGGAGAAGTAGAGAAGAGGAAGTAGATAGAGAGAGCTAAACAAGCTGCCGAGGGCAGCTTGAAGTAGAAGCATCGGGTCTTGAGACCCGAAAAAGGGAGGAGTTATGAAAAAGCTGATGATCTCGATCATCGTGATGCTCGCCTTCATTGCACCGCTTGCAATGGCCGGTGGTGGGGCCGAGCGTGCGGCCCGTGACGGCGTTGAGCTGGACTTCTGGTCATGGCGCGTTGAGGATGTCGCCGAGTACAACGAGCTGATCAGACGTTTTGAGGCGGAGAATCCAGGAATTCGGGTGAACTTCACTCCGTACCAGGCTACCGAGTACAACACGGTACTCTCGGCTGCAGTACAGGGTGGCAATGCTCCGGACATCATTCATCTGCGTGCCTATGGTGGGCTTGAGCAGTACGCGGCCCCCGGCTTTCTTATGCGCCTGGACGACAAAATGCCGCTTCGCAACCGCTTTGGTGAGGATACCCTCCGCGCGGTTACCTCGGTTAGCGACGGCAACATCTATGGCGTTCCGTTTGCAAGTCAGACCCTGGTAATCTATTACAACTCGCGTATGTATGACGAGCTTGGACTGGAAATGCCGGTAACCTGGGATGAGTTTCTCAGCAACCTGCAGGTTATGAAAGATGCTGGCATTACGCCGCTGGCTAATGGAGCCGCCGAAGGCTGGACACTTGAGGTTATGCATGGCGTGATAAGTCCAAACTTCTACGGTGCCAATGACTTTTTCGAAGCTATCATGAGCGGTGACGCAAAGTTCACCGACGAGGCGTATCGTCGATCGCTTGCCAAGCTGCTGGAGCTAACGCCGTACATGCCAGACGGTTTCACCGGTGTAAACTATGTTGGTATGCAGATGGGCTTCATAAACGAAATGGCTGGACACTTCATTGGCGGAAGTTGGGAGGCCGCATACTTCAACTCCCAGAATCCCGACCTTGAGTTTGGTGTATTTGCCGGGCCGGTTGAGAACCGGGGTGATACGCGCTACGTCTCTTCCTATGCCGACGGTTCCTTTGGTGCATCGGCAACAACCCGGCACCCGGAAGAAGCATTGAAGTTCCTTGAGTTTCTCTCATCTCAGGAGTCGGGGCAGTTCTTTGCAGATGAGCTCAAACTGCAGTCCGATATTCCAGGCGTGACAAGTAACGACCCCTACCTCCAGCGAATTCTTGAACTCAACGAGAACTCAACTCCGTATATTCAGCTGGTTGGTTTCCGTTACGAGCAGCCCACCGGATCCTCGCTCCT
>PXEI01000207.1 GCA_003564775.1 Spirochaetaceae bacterium | reverse complement strand
TCTTTACACGGACTATCCGTCAAATGGATACGCCGGATGATCCGGCATCATATCACGCACACCCAGTTCGGTGTAGTGTCGATGTAGTGTCGGCAGTCATGCCGGTGTAGTGTCGATATAGTGCCTGTAGTCATGCGGAACTCGTGGGCGGATGCACTGTTGAACCGTCAGGCTGGCGCCGCTCACGGAGCTCAAAGCTAGGACAGTGTCGACCGGTTGCACGGTATACAGCAATGCTTGGGAGCATTTTTGTCTTGATCCCAAAGATGGTGCAGGATCGAGGGAATCGCGGTTCCCAGGTGACGCGGAAAAACCGGCATTGCAAGCAGTTAGGATAAGGGCTTCTGGTCATGGTACTCTTCAGCAAAGACGCCGCTTTACACGGCCGCCCGCTTAGCTTTAGTGTATCGTAGTATGCCGAACAACCACAAGGCAGTTCTGGTCGGCTGCGCCGATGATACTGCAGGCCTGACCGAACACCAAGCCTCACTCCAAGAGCTTGCACGACTATGCTCGAGTGTCGATATAGATGCATCCGAACTTGTGTTGGCGCCACTGCGCTCGCCCTCTCCGCGCTACCTTCTGGGAAGTGGAAAGGCCGAGGAAATTGCGGAACTACGTCGCTCTCATGAGCTTGACTACATCGTCTTTGACAGGAATCTCAGCCCTTCACAACAACGCAACTGGGAACGGCTTGCAGCCTGTCCGGTTATGGATAGGCACGAAGTCATTCTTGAGATTTTCCGCCGGCGGGCTCGCACGCGGCAGGCCCAACTTCAAGTAGAACACGCCGAGCTCCAGTATAAGCTTCCGCGCCTGACCCGCGCCTGGACACATCTCTCGCGACAGCGTGGTGGCCGTCGTGGCACCCGTGGCGAGGGTGAGAAACAGTTGGAGCTTGATCGCCGCTGGATCCTCAATCGCATCAGCCGCGTGAAGCTGGAGCTTTCGCGCATAGATAATCGTCAGAGCACCAAACGCAAAAGACGGCGCGCGGGGCAGCTGCCGATAGGATCTATTGTTGGATACACAAATGCTGGCAAGTCTTCGCTCCTGCGCACTATGACCGGCGCCGAGGTGTTGGTGGCCGACCGGTTATTCTCTACCCTCGATTCCACAACACGCACGGTACATCCGGAGCAAGGGCCGAGAGTGCTTCTGAGCGATACCGTCGGTTTTATCCGTCACCTGCCGCATAGCCTGGTCGATGCCTTTCACTCGACCTTGGAAGAAACGGTGCTGGCGGACTTCCTGATTCATGTGTTGGACATATCGGTTCCGGAGTACCATGAGTGTTATGAGGCCACCCGCGATACTCTTCGGGAGCTTGAAGTGATTGAGAAACCGACTATCCTGGTTCTGAACAAGATAGATGCCCTCACCGACGAGTTTGAACTGACCACCCGGAGAGAAAAACTGTCACAGTCACACAACGGCCCTCTCGTTATGTGCTCGGTGTTAAAGGGTCAGGGAATTGAGCAGCTGAGCACCGAGATTCGAGACATTGCCTTTGACGAAGCGGGTCGGCAGTCATACCTTATTCCCATTGAACGTTATGACCTTGTTGCACTGCTCCACCGCAGCGCGAGGATCTACCATGAAGATGTTGAAGAAAATGCGTACAGTGTCACGGCTGGCGTTCCGCCCACGATAGCGGAACAACTGGAACCCTTCCGGCTTACGGAGGAGTTGTGACAGTAGAGACGCTCGCGCTAACGTGATACTGTGACTGCGAGGACGCTGAGATGAAACAAGAGATTCTCTACACACATACCTACCCCTCGCCCCTTGGACCCTTACACCTTGCGGTTAATTCATTGGGAAAGATCATCCGCATTGGATTCACCCCCCTCCCCGCCGGAAGCAACGCCCTGGCAAGCAATCCATACCGTCTGGTCGAGAACAAGTACGCTTGTGGTGAGCTCGAGTATCAGCTTGACGCGTACTTCCGTGGTGAGCTGCAGACCTTTACGGTACTGCCGGAGTTAACCGGAACCCCATTTCAGCACTCGGTTTGGGCACGCCTCCAGAAGATTTCGTATGGGGAGACTCTGAGTTACGGTGAGATTGCACAGAAGATAGGACACCGGCAGGCAGCACGGGCGGTTGGCAACGCTGTTGCACAGAATCCGGTTCCCATTGTTGTTCCGTGCCACAGAGTTCTCTACAGTTCGGGCGGAGTCGGCAGTTATGCAGCCAGAAGTTTGCCACATAGTGACGGCTCTGCCATGAAACGCCGCTTGCTGGAGATTGAAGGTACTCGGGTAGGTGTACTACTTAAGAGCGCACGTGCATCTGCATGAGCTGCACAAAGGCGTGAATTCTCTTGTAAATGGCGACGATACGTTCGTCTATTGATTCCTCGCCCGCAGCTTCAATCTCTTTCCAGTTCAGCAATAACTCAGGGTTCGTTTTCTTATGGTCTTCTAACAGAGCTTTGAGGTGCTTGGCTATAATGATCAAGCCATTTGCGGCATCGTTAATCATTCCCTGAGCCTCGGTGTTCACCTGCTTGAGCCCGTCGCGTATGAAGCGAATAGAGTTCTTGTCGCGCTCGACAACCCGCCCAAGCGCCTTCTTAAGCTTGGCGCCACGTTCACCGTCCTCTGCAAGTGAGTCGTCAAACTGCACCGCCTTGTCCGCAGCCTCCATGACCTGGTGAAAACCGTCGGAAAGCTGCTGCGAGGTAATGTTGCTTGACCATTTTCCGCGAACAAGAAACAAGTCGCGCACGACCTCACGAATATCTTTCTTGAAGTAGTCCAACAGAAAGGCCTTCATGTAGTTGAATGCAGCAGCATGCGTATACCCGGCCAGCATGCGCTTTGAATACATTGCGTTTGCTTGTTCAGTGTAGTTCTTTGCCCGAACAACACTGGCCGTTCCAAAGACCTGCCTGCACAACTGATCTACCTTGAGGTTCTTCCTCTCGGTAAGAATCTTTTGCATAGTTCCTTCGGTGGAGGTCTTCAGGGCATTCAAGTGCGCCTCGACAATCTTTTCGTTCGGAATGCGCACCATAGGTTTCCAGAATGGGTCTTTCTCAACATGTTGAATGATCATAGGAAACAACTCGGACTCGCGCATATCTTTAATGGCCTGCATTACCTTTTTCCAGGCCGGGCGAGAGATTGCCTCAACATTCCGGTACATCTGCAACACATTCAGCACCTTGTCCCAATCCGCAGCTGGGTCAAGTGGCATGGCTACCTCAAGAAAGTCTTTGAGGTCATCTATTATGTATTCGGCGCTGATCGGCTCGAACTTGGGTTTATAGGCTGGGTCGCCCTCCATGACCGAGGAGTCAAACTTCTTGAGTACCATGTAGTAGTCAAACTGAACGAACTGCAGTAACAGGAGGAGCTGATTGTAGAGCCCGTTGATCTCCTTCACCTTCTTGGAGTCAAAGGAGCCAAAGAAACTAATCATGGTTTGCCTGAGGTCTTCGGCCAGGGCCTTCGTCTCGGTGGTCTTGGAACGTTCCCTGATAGAGGCCTCGGAAAAGCGCTCCCGCAGTTCTCGTTGTTCATCGCTCAGAAACGAGTCAATAACAATGCTCTTGAGTCCCCCGGACTCAGATGCATTTTGAAGAAGCGACTGTGCAGGAGCCACGACACGATAAATATCAAAGAAGAACTTGGCGATACCGACACCAGCTTCTTCATTACGGGGTTTGTAGAGTTTCGACTTGCGTTTCTTCAGCTCTTTCGTAAGGTTCTTAAGAAGTCGCTTTTTTTCCCGATCGGGATCATCGCCTCCCAGGAACGTCGCCAATATGCGACTGAGAAAACCGCCAGCAGGTACATCTTCGTTTGAGCCACTATAACTGTGATCAGGCCGGTCGGGATTCATGGCGCTACACTACGAAAAATGCGTACGGCTGTCAATGTAGCGAGATTTGACGCCTTGCAGAAAGGCGACACGCGGTCTATAGTTTGGCGATGGAGGATGTTTACATGGCGGATGTACTAGACAGCGTCGAGTTCCACGTGGAAGACGGTACCGACAACGGCAAGGAGATCCTTGTGCTGGCACTTTCCACCTGTGCCTTTTGCAAACGGGCCATGAATTTTCTCAGAAATCAGGGCCTTGCGTACAAGTATGTCTTTCTTGATCAGATCGATCCTGACCTGAAGCGTCAGGTGAAGGATGAGTTACGCACCCGGTACGAGAGCTTGCCAATTTTTCCGGTGCTTGTCTACAACCGAGAAAAGGCTCTTTCCGGTTTCACCGAGAAAGAGTGGCGCAGCGCGCTGGGGATATGACATGGCCAGATGGAAGGCACCTCTCCCATGAGTACTCGTGAAAAGACTCCCGAACAGACCTACACCTTTGTGCGTCGTGTAGCTGAACACAAGGGGTGGGTACTCAATCCGGATCCTGAGTTCCTTGAAGATCTCGTGCAGGGCTTAACATCCAACTACAATCGCTACGGATACTACCTGTGCCCGTGTCGTGACGGCGAGGGAACTCAAGCCGCCGACAAAGACATTACTTGCCCGTGTGACTACAACCTGCCGGACCAGGCCGAGTATGGGCACTGCTTCTGCGCGCTTTTTCTGAGCCCAGCGTTTGCCGCTTCCGGGCGAGACCCCCAGCCTATACCTGAGCGCCGCCTAGAGTGAGTCGCGATACTCGCGTACCTTTGTTATTACCTCACTGAGTGAGTCTATGAGTTGGGGTAAGAGTGCATCCAGCTCATGCTCATTCCCGGTACGGACAGCGTTTTCAACGGCTCGGGACAACTCGAGTGTGAGCTCAGCCTTGAGGGTACCAGACGTGTTCGCCAGCGAATGCGCCACCCGGTCGACTCCGTCGTATGAACCGGAGGCGAGTGCCGTTTGGAGCGCCGTCAGACGTTCGGGTGCTTCTTCCAGGAAGATATCAATTATTTCCTGAATGATCTCCGCATCTCCCGCGTATACCGCTACAAAATCATCAATGTTGTATTCCGCCGATAATGACATTCCAAAAGCCTCCTGAACTCTCTCATTTTTCGATGTGTGCTCCAGCAACACCCACTACCGGGCCGCCGCGTCGTGGAAGCGGGATAGTAACCGATCTATGTCCTGCCGCTCGGTGTCGTAGGAACACATGAGCCGTATGAGCCCTTGCTCAGGTTTCCAGACATAGAACAGCTCGTGGCGCTGAAGGATTGGTATCCAGTCAAGCGGCACCTCTACAAACACCGCGTTCGCCTGAACCTTAAACGCCAGACGAAGGCGGGGAAACGCGGCCAGGCCAGCAGCCAGGGTTGCAGCCGCCTTGTTGGCATGCACCGCATTTTCACGCCACAGTTCATTGTGCAGGAGCACCTCAAATTGTGCGGCGATATAGCGCATCTTTGAGTTCAACTGGGCGGTTTGTTTGCGCATGAAGGGTAAGGCAGGGAGCGCACTGGGGTCTTTGCAGACAATGGCTTCACCGAACATGAGCCCATTCTTTGTGCCGCCAAAGGAAAGAATGTCAACGCCGCATTCGGTAGAAGCCTCTGCAAGCGTGCACCCGAGGGCAGCGGCCGCGTTGGCAATTCGCGCCCCGTCCATGTGCACCAACAGCCCGTGCTGGTGCGCGAACTCGCACAATCTGCGAAGTTCTGCCGGGCTATAGATTGTTCCAAGTTCAGTACTCTGCGTTAGCGAGAGCATCCCAGGCTGTACATGATGCACAAAATTGGGATCCGGTAGCACGGCTGCGCAATCCTCAACGCTCAACTTGCCGTCGGTGGTAGGTACCGCGAGCAACTTACAGCCAGTAAGTGCCTCAACAGCTCCACACTCGTCGGTGTTGATATGAGCTACATCGCTGCAGATCACCGCCTGGTGCGACCGAAGGGCGGCAGCCACCGACACAACATTTGCCCCAGTCCCGTTGTACACAAAAAATGTCTCGCTGTGTTGTCCAAAGAGTTCACGGAAGGTATTCTGGCAGCGTTCGGTTATCGGGTCGGC
>PXEI01000047.1 GCA_003564775.1 Spirochaetaceae bacterium | reverse complement strand
GGAAGGGCGGAGTATCCACTCGCCCGCAGCTTCCGGAGAATCAAAAAACACAAGGTTCTTCCGCAGAAACCCACCCCAAAGACGAATTGCCACTGCAGTAGCTCCCTGTGCGCCAATGGCAATATGCGTGGATTCGGCCCAGAGATGCCGTGACACCATGTGACGGAGGGCTTGAGCGTAGTCGCGCTTCAGCTTAAATGGTGTTCCATGTTTGTAATGGGTATAGTCCACGATATGGTACGGGATACCGGTTAAGCTGTTCTCATCCACAACCCGATCTACTGCTGAGATAACGTGCGAAACATCCTCCGGGACGCGGAGCGTTCCATGAAAGGCGGTATACAACAGGAAGCCCGGGACGCATCCAATCCGGAATCGAAAGCCTGTCTCGGCATTATGATACTCCCAGTTCGCATCAAGTCGGAAGCCCTCTATTTTCAGCGGGTTCACGTGTCTTCCTCAACGCTTGGGTAGACAATGCCACGGCTCAAATCCTGCGACAAGGCATTGACCTCTTTCTTGAGTTCGATAACGCGGTCTTCCCGTCCGCCCATGACCTGGTTGAGTCGCTGGGTTTCATGGTACATGGCAGCAAGGCGCTCGTCCGTAGCTTTGCGCCACGTGACGTCTTCCTTCACAGCAAGGTAGTTGATGATGTTTCCCTCTCTGTCCCGAATTGGCGAGATTGAGGTGTCCTCCCAATAGAGACTGCCGTCCTTGCGTTGGTTCTCAAGTTCCCCACGCCACTCGCCGCCTGCCGAAATTGTCCGCCACAGATCAGTGTAGACCTCCGGCTTGGTGTTGCCAGACTTAAACATTCGGGGATTGCGACCAACCACTTCTTCATGGGTGTATCCGCTTGACTGCAGGATTCTGGCGTTGATGTACTTGATAGTTCCTTCCGGGTTCGTGATGAGAATGCCCGAAGATCCCTGATCAATAGCCCCCTTGAGTGTCAGCAGCTCAGTCTGGGCCATACGGTTCTCCTTGATCTGGAGTTGTAGCCACGTCTCGTGTTTCGCGCGCCTTATCTCATACAGTGCAACCACAGAGCTTACGCTGAGATAGATCGCAATGTATCGCGCAAAAACGGGTCCCGTTACCTGACCTGAAGCGGGCAGATACTGTACCCCCAAAAAAAAGGTTGCCACGGTCAAGAGCAGATACCCAAGGGTAATGGACAATCCCTTTCGGTATCCAAGAAAGAAGGAACTGAAAAGTGGTATAAGCAGGCTCCAGAAGATACCCGTTGAGTGAGCACCACCAGTCACAAACAGAAAGAAGAAAAATATGCTCGAGATGATCACAATTGCTGCATGCGGGGCAATTTGGCCGGGGCGGCGGATAATCCAAACCCCCACCGCAATAAACACGACCCCCATAGCAAAATCGGCTGCCGCAAGGAGCTTCGCTCCGTCCATCCACACCGCAATTCCAAAACCGAAACCAAAACTTGCGCCAAGGACACACGCAGCAACCGCCATGATTACCCGGATCTGGGTATCAGACGTGTCCACCTCCCATGGCTCTTTTGGAACATCCAGGGTGCCAGAAAGGTCAAACATGCTGAAGCACCGTTTGTACAAAGCCTCGGGTGTCGATTGGTTTGGTGATATAGGCAGCACACCCCACCGATAGAGCTTTTTCTGCATCTCCCGGCATGGCGTAGGACGTAAGTGCGACAACCGGGATGCCTGCGGTACGGGGGTCGCCTTTGAGCAGTGCGCAGGCCTCCAGTCCGCTGATCCCGGGGAGTTGAATGTCCATGAGGATCAGGGCGGGTTTTTCCCGTACCGCGTCTTCCACCACAGCTTCCGCGTTCTGACGTTCAATCACTTCGCAGTTCTCCAGCGTTAACAGCGTTCGCACGAGCTTCATGTTCAACGCGTTATCTTCCACCACCATTATGCGGACGGACATGATTCCTCCCCGTTCCCTGTCTGAACCACCTCAATTAAGTGTTCAACGACCGAGACATCCAGCTTGCCGCTATGCGCTTCTTCCCGCAGTATCGAGCACGCCATCTCAATAGACATGCCCTTCCGGTACGGCCGGTCGCTTGTCAACGCGTCGAATATGTCGGCTGCCGCCATAATGCGAGCAACCAGCGAGATCTGATCACCCGACAGCTTGTCCGGGTAGGATGAGCCGTCGAGTTTCTCGTGATGGTGTCGGATGATGTCAAGTGAGTGGCCAAGCGTGGCGGCAAGCGGTGCGCAGATCTGCACACCAATGAGTGGATGAGTCCGCATGACCTCCCACTCCTCTTCGGTGAGGGGCCCTTCCTTGTTGAGAATTGCTTCCGGAATACCAATTTTGCCCACGTCGTGAAGCATTCCACCAACACGGAGACCCTCGCGCTCTTCGACGGAGAGGCCAAGTCGCTCACCGAGTGCCAAAGCGAGTCTTCCCACCCGATCCGTGTGCCCCTTTGTGTAGGAGTCTTTTGCTTCAATAGCGCTGACCAACGAGGCCAGTACGTCTTCAAGCGAGGACATCCGCCCCAAGGCTTTTTTCAAGCGAATAAGCGAGGCCGCCCGAGCCACGACTTCTTCTACAAAGAACGGCTTGGTAATGAAGTCGTCCGCACCAGCGTGGATGCCCTTGATGCGAGATTCGATATCGTCCAAAGCAGTGATAAGGATCACGGGCACCTGGCACGTGGTGGGGACGGATTTCAGCTGTCGACACACTTCGAACCCGTTCACTCGCGGCATCATCACGTCAAGTAAAACCAGATCGAACTCGGTCTCTTGTGCCAGAGACAGGGCATCGGAACCATCCGCAGCTTCGATAATCTGTCGGTCCGGCGCACTAAGACTACCTCGCAGAAGTTTACGATTCTGAGGATCGTCGTCAACAATCAGTATCCGCGAACTGGGCCCGTCGCTTGTGGCCACAGACGCGGTGAACGACATATGCGGGTTCGCGCTGATCAGGCGTGACTGCTCCAGGTGATTGGTGGCCGCATCAAGGAGTACATCGATGTTGGTCCCGTTTGAAGGGTATCCCGCGACACCTACAAAGAGCTCCCCGCCGCCAGGCGCCAGACGGCATAAATGCCGCCATAAGCGGTTGGAAAAGCCTTCCGTCGCGTCCGGGCTTGTGTTCAGGCAGAATACGTAAACTTTGTCGTCGCTGGCCCTGCACATAAGGTCACATCCGCGAAGCGTCTCATGGAGGGCAACCGGGAGGTGTTCACGGAAAAGCAGATTTGTGTCAATAATTCCAATGAGAAACGGCTCCCAGTATCTATGGGAGCGCTGAACCTGCCACTCAACCATGCTCCGGAACGCGTCCCACTCGACAGATATCGCCATCCTCAAGCCTCCTGCGCCGCACACGACGACACCAGTCTGATTTCCAGCTTAGGTCCAACCTGCTGTGGCCAGAGTACAGAAAAAAACAGAACAAGAGACGGGGTCATTGCTGCCAACGTTTTCTGTAGAGCCATGGACAATTCCAATGGAAACTTTTTCGATATATCACCAGACGTACGCGACAGAATCAGGGTCGTCGGTGGTACGGTCACCAGTTTGAATGATACTCGTGAGTTCAATTCCGCGTCAAATTTTCTTTTAGCTTTTCGGGCTCCGCAGAAGGCCCACCATCCACACCAGACATGAGATAAGCCACACAAAGCTTCCGGCAAGCGCAAAGGGGTCTCCAGCACGAAGCGCTGAAATCACAAAGAGAATCCCTGATCCCGAAAAACCTATAAGACCTGCAATATCGAAATATTTCATAAGCGGCACAACTCCATGGGCACATAGTACCTATTCAGGCTCGATGTAGCCAAGGCTCCGGCGGGCTATGTAGTGTGTCAGCTGCTGTCAAATGGGAAGAAAGGTCTGGGCACCGGCTCCCCGGCCACGGCGCAGACGCGGCAGGTTATCCTGGTTCGAACGACACCCAGCGTCGGCTTGGGACAGCGTCGGCTTGGGACGCGAAATGGCGTAGCGCCGCTGCACCGGCCTTGGCACTGGGCCGCAGCTCATTGCTACGACCCAGACGACTGGGGTCCATAGCGTCGTAAAGCTTGCTGTTTTTGATAATGCCGTCCACATGCAGCCCGGATTCGTGGGTAAAGACATCGGTGCCGACAATAGGTGCCTGGGAGTTCAGCGGCTTGCCGGAGAACTCGGCCACCTGGGCACAGAGCTCAGGGAGGCCGGACAGGTCCATGGTGCCGCGCTGCCAGTGCTCCGGCACCTGGGGGTGGAGTTCCAGGTAGGCCAACAGCTGTTCGGTGGCGGTGTTGCCAGCCCTTTCGCCAAGCCCGCAGAGGGTGCTTGATACAGAACGCACTCCGGCTTCCAGCGCCGCAACTGAGTTTGCCAGCGCCAGACCAAAATCATTGTGAGCGTGGAACTCGTAATCAAACTCCTTGGTTTGCGGTACGCTCGCCATGAGCATAGCAAGACCTTTCCGAGTCGATGCCGGATTGAGCTGTGACAAGGTATCAGCGTATCGCAGCCTTACCGCCCCCATCTGCTTGGCTACCGCAGCCACATCTGCCAGTAAGCGGGGGTCAGCCCGTGAAGCATCTTCGGCCCCAACTGAAAACCGCTGCCCGTTCCGGCTGAACTCTTCTAAAACCGACCGAATACGTGCGGGTAGCGCGACCGCTGCAAAATGCAACTTGGCCTCGATCATGGCCTGACTCACCGGAAAGGACACGTGGATGCACCCGGGTGACATGACCAAGGCGGCCTCAATATCCTTGGCGGTCGCCCGACACCAGCATATTTGTTCCAGATCAGGCAGCTGCTCGGCAATACACATAGAGGCCTGGGCCCAGCCGGGTTCCCACACCGGGTTTGCAAGCTCAACATGACGCAGCCCAAGCCCGTACAGGGCACGAGCCACCGGGAGGGCATGCTGAGGGAGCAAGCAGCTGCCAGCCGCTTGAACACCCTCACGAAGAGTACTGTCTATAATGTATGTTGGATGGGAGAGTTTTTGGGCCATGCCGGACTCCAGGGCGTTGAGAGCGGCAGGGCTCTATGCCTCTGTATCCAGTCTATGAGCGCTGCTGAGCTCATTGTTTTCGAGTGCATCCAGGATTACGTCGATATCGTCCTCGGTCGCCACCTGGCCGTACCAAGCGTTTGCCGGTTGCAGCACGACAACCGGCCCCTGATCGCACAGGTTCAAACAGCCGGTTGCGGTGACAACGGTAGCTCCGATATCGCGGTCTGAAAGCTCTTCTTCAAGGTACGGCAGCAACGCGGTTGCTCCCTTCTTTGCACAGGCACCTTGCGCCTCGCCTGATACGCGAAAGCCTGCACACACAAGAATCTGATACTGTGGTTTTGTCATCTCTATGCTCCTTCATGCGTTCTGTATGATCTTGTTGATGTCTTTGCTTTGCCTATGCCAAGCGCTTGTGACACGCGCCTCAGCCACACCCCTCACCGCTACCTCCGCAGCCGGTACCGCAGGCCGAGACTTCCCGACGCACAATGCGTTTAAGATCCCCACGCTCCAGCAGTTCGTTCAGCGCTGAATCAATTGGGCCTTCCACAATGTGAGTTGGGATACCGGCATCTGCCAGGACCTGTTTTGGCTTGGGCCCGACACCGCTCACCAGAAGCGCTCCGCAGTCTCCCAACAGTGCGGCCAGGTCGTCCCAGCGTGCATTCCCAGTACCGGACTCCGGTGCAGGTCGGGCACCTATATAAAGATTCCCTTCCGCTCGCGCCTGGTAGATCTGAATCTGCTCGGCTTCCCCCAGATGTTGGTTCACAAGAATGCCTTCGCGGCTCGCAACAGCTATGTAGGGTCTGCTACGATTCCAGTTGGCTTCACGGGTGACGGAGTGCAGCGCCTCAATCAAGGCTGCGCTATTCGGCGTTCCAAGTTTTCCCGCTGCATCTGCCCGGCAGCGCTGACAGTGGCCCATCTGCGGCAGTACCTTACCGGCCTCTGTTCGAATGCGTATCACCGTCTGGGGAT
>PXEI01000082.1 GCA_003564775.1 Spirochaetaceae bacterium | reverse complement strand
CGTCTGTCAAAGGCGTTGGTGCTCGAGAACCCACACTCAACACTTGACCAGGAACTTGAGTCGTTCGGGATTGAAGTTGAGCGCCTCCCCGAAACAGCTACCCGAGACGTGGACTATGTATGCCAACGGCTCCAGGAAGGCGGTCACGATCTTCTCTTTAAACGGAGCCGCTTTCCGGTTGACGAGCGAGTGCTCCAAGCATCGCCGCACCTCGCGGCTGTCTTGCTCTGCTGCATAGGCGACGACTCGGTAGACAAACACGCGTGTGCACGTCACGGCGTAATGGTCATGAACGACCCAATTAGCAACGGCCGCTCGGTAGCTGAGATGGTAATTGGTGAGATGATCTGCCTTGCTCGACGGATATTCATTGCTCATGAGGCCGGACGCGAACACCTCTGGACTAAAGAGAGTAGCGGGCGCTTTGAGGTTGCAGGCAAGCATATAGCGGTCGTCGGACTAGGGAATATCGGCCGCCAGGTGGCGCAGATGGCCGCTTCGCTTGGTATGCGGGTGTTCTTTTATGACCAGTCCGATATCGCCCGCGAGGTGGGAAACGCGTTGGGCTGGACCGCGTGCTCATCAATTGAGGAAGCCTTC
The DNA here is from genome assembly GCA_003564775.1 of Spirochaetaceae bacterium. Taxonomy (GTDB): domain Bacteria; phylum Spirochaetota; class Spirochaetia; order DSM-27196; family SLAA01; genus SLAA01. The sequence continues at coordinate 5,362 of PXEI01000082.1, read as the reverse complement.
CGCAAGGCAGATGTTCTCACCTTGCACCTTTCTGCCGAGGACTCGGACGGAAAAAAGAATGTGAACATCATCACCGCTGAACACTTTGCGCAGTTGGCAGCCGAGTGCGGGAAGAAGAGCCCACGTGTCTTCATCAATGCGGCACGTGACTTTCTCTATGATCCGGAAGACCTGAAACAGGCCCTTGCCGACGGCTCAATTCGGGCGGCAGCGGTTGATGTGTTCCCAAATGAACCAGGCAGTAGAGAGGACGGCTGGCACAACCCCTACGCTGATCTAAGCCTGGTAACAACGACACCCCACATTGGAGCGGCTACCGAGGACGCACAACCGCGAATAGCGGTGCACATGGCAATGAGCGCACACATGCTCGATCAACGTGGCGCTATACGGGACACGGTGTTTCGGCCCAAACTTCAGATCAGTCTTGATACCCGCCCCCCATACTGGGCGCTCTCGGTTGTGCACAGTGACCGACGTGGTACCAAGAAGGCTATCAGCGACGCGATTTTTGAGTCCGGGGCAAACAACATCGACTCCAGCCATCGTGACTTACCCCGTTTCGGCATAGCGTACGACATCAGCGCAATTGACAAGCCGCTTTCGGACGAGGAACTGCAACGAATGATCCGAAAGGCGTGTGAGATCTCCGACGATCCACATGCAGTTCGATCGGTACGGCAGTTTCATGTCGACGAGCACCGCATATAGGGCCGGGGGGCAACAATCACTATGGCACAAACCGAGTTCTACACAGTGCTTTCACGCTACTACGATGAGTTGTTTCCGGCAGAAGAAGATACCGTCAACTTCCTCCGATTGCACCTCAACTCCAATGAGCCGGTCCTGGACGCGGCCTGCGGCAGCGGCAACTATACTCACGCTCTCATGAGAGAGGGCTTTGATGTCTACGGTGTAGACTCCGAACCAGAAATGATCGCACGCGCAGGTGCCAAAGGGCATTCCGAACGCTTTTTTGTTGGGGACATGCTTGAGCTCCATGAGCTATCGCCAGCTCCCTTCGGTGGGATATTCTGCATAGGTAACTCTCTGTCACATGTTTCCACAACAGACGAGGTGAAGAGCTTCGTGGCTCGGGCGCACGATGCCATGCACGCCAAACGGCAGCTCCTGATTCAGGTCATGAACCCCGAGCGCCTCACGCCCAAGCTGGCTGTTCCTCTGCCCAGTCTCAAAGCGCCCGGGGTGACACTGCATCGCAGCTACACCTACGTCCCCGAGTTGGAACGGATTGAGTTTGGGGCGGAGCTCGTCACGGATACGGGCGAGAGGGCGGAGGTTACTCAGACCTTGCTGGTCATTACCGAGGAACTCCTTCATCAGCACCTCAGAGACGCTGGCTTCTCCGCCATTGAGGCTGCGTCCGACTTCTTGGGAGCCGCTTTTGCGCGGCACAGCTCACCCATGCTGGTAATGCGCGCCCGTTCCTAGTCGCCCCGTTTTTTCCTGGCACCGCTTTCCCTTGCCCAGTATCCTGGCGATGCTTGGCATGTTGTGGAACTTTCCATTACGCTCGGTTCAATTGTTTACTTAGAGATAATTCGACCTGTGGAGGGTGAAGATGGCACAGTCCCAAAGCATGTCAAAAAGTATTATTGTATTTGTTTCACTTATCGTCGTAGCCCTCACCGGTTTGAATCTGTGGAGCTCCTTCACCCAGATGCGAACCGCCATTTACGCGGAGGCACAGAGCGATCTACGCCAGGCAGCCGATACCTTTGAGGCAATGATAGAGCTGCGCCTGCGGGATCTGTCACTGGTAGTTGAGTCAGTTCTCCAGGATGAACAACTGCGCTCTGCGTTCGCCGCCAGGGACCGAGAGACGGTGGCTGCCCGCATTGTTCATTTTTTCCAAGACCTTGACCAGCTTGCCGGAATTAACCAGATGCAGTTTCACACACCGCCAGCGGTATCCTTCTTGCGCGCCAATGCGCCGACCCAGTACGGCGACAACCTTGCCGCATTCCGCACCACGGTCCTGGTAGCCAACCGGCGCCAGGTGAATGTACGAGGCCTGGAAGTGGGCCGGAGCGGGCCGGGTTTGCGTGTGGTTTACCCTGTATTTTATCAGGACGAACATGTGGGATCTTTCGAGCTGGGAGGTTCCCTTGACTCAGTCCTAGCGACCCTGCAGGCGACCATGGAGGTCGGCGTCAGCGTTGGTATCGCTGAAGAGGTATTTGAACGAGCTCGCAGATTCGATGCCCAGACACAGGATGTGCTTGCCCGGGGTTTGGTGTACTACCGACACAGCATGCCAGTTTACGCCCAGATTGCGGCTCTTTTCAGTCCTGAGGTTGAGAGTTATCAGCTTGACGACCGCACCTTTGTAGCCGACGAGTTTGTCCTGAGAGACTACTCGGGTGATGAGATTGGCGTGTTACTACTGGCGGTCAATATCCAGGATGAACTGGATGCACTGATATCCGGATTTCTCAGCACGGCTCTTGGGAGTATTCTGATTGGAGTCCTCGCCCTGGCCGTCATGACCTTCTACGTGCGGCGCAAGTTGAGACCGTTGGCAACTACGGCCGCGGCGCTGGAGGAGATTGCGAGTGGTGGTGGAGACCTGAGACAACGAATTGCGGGATCTGGTACGGATGAGGTGGGCCGCGTCGCCATAGCTTTCGACAAGTTTGTTGGTGGGCTTGGAGAGATGATGGCAACCATTCGGAGCTCCACCAACACACTGAGTGAGGTTGGACACAGTCTGGTAACACACATGGAACAGACATCGTCCGCCATCACCGAGATTAGCGCCAACATTGCAAGTGTCAAGAGCCAGGTAGTGAACCAGTCCACCGGAATCACCGAAACATCCAGCACGGTGGAACAAATAAGCAAGAACATCGAGTCCCTGGACAAGCGTATAGAAGACCAGGCTTCCGGCCTTCGGCAGTCATCTGCGGCCATTGAGCAGATGATCGCAAATATCCAGTCGGTGACCATGACCTTAGAGAGTTCAGCCCAGCGTTTCGACGCACTGAAGCGAGCGGCCGAAGATGGGCGAGGCAAGATCGACGGAATGAACGACATTCTCACCCGTGTTGCTGCGCAATCCGACGGCTTGCTTGAAGCAAACGCCGCTATTCAGCACATCGCCTCACAGACCAACCTGTTGGCAATGAACGCGGCAATTGAGGCGGCCCATGCTGGTGAGCACGGCCGTGGATTTGCGGTGGTAGCCGACGAGATTCGCAAGTTGGCGGAGGGCGCTGCTGCACAGGCAACCGAGAGTACCGCGACGCTCCAGTCGGTAAAGTCTGCCATTGATGATGTCGTTGAAGCCTCCAGCTCGGTCTCGATCTCATTCACCGATCTTCATAAACTGGTAAGTGAGACGCACGAACTCGAGTTACAGATCAAAGGATCAATGGACGAGCAAAGCAGCGGGAGCACCGAGATCCTTCAGGCCCTCAGCAGCATGAACGACATCACCACCGAGGTGAGCGAAGGCTCCAAGGAGATGAATCAGGGCAGCCGTATGATCACCGATGAGATGCAACGCCTCATTGAGATATCTGAGTCTGTCCGGCAAAGCATGGAGGAGATGTCTTCCGGCGCCGAACAGATAACGGCTGCGGTTACTCAGGTTGTGGAAATGGCTGGGACGAATCAAGAGGCTGTACAGACGGTGGGCGAACTCATCTCACACTTCAAGCTTGAGGGTGATGCATAACACGTTGGACGCCGGAGTGGTCCGAGAGCGACTCAAGCCGGGCAGCAAGGTCCGGCAGGAGTCTGTCAAGCAGCATTCGTCCGCTGCGCCGCAGCGCGGCGCGGCCTGCCCCAAGGCAGCGGCGGTCCAGGTACTCGGCACCATCCCAGCTTGTGAGAACGGTGTGCAACTGAGCGGTTTCAAACCCAAACTCATGCGCGCAGGACTGAAGCTGCACTCCCTCACTCGTGCGCAGGCCCATGAGAAAACGCTCGAGCAGCAGTTCCTTGCCGCTCAAATACTCGAGTGTGTGCGGTGCATCACCTCGCCCGCCCCCAGCTCGCAGGTAGTTGTGCAGTTCCGGGTTGGTAATGCGTACGGCCCGCGCGGCTTGAACGGCGCGAACGCCGCGAACGCCGACCTGGGTGACGTCCTTCGAAGCTGCATCCGAGGTGCCTCCGATCGGGAGTGTCCCAACGGCCCCCGGCCCCAAGCCGATGTAGGGTCGTCCCCGCCAGTAGCCGGAGTTGTGTCGCGCATGTTTTCCGGGCAAAGAGAAGTTTGAGATCTCGTAGTGCCGGTATCCATTCCCGCGCAGAATTCTGGCGGCCGTCTCCCACAAGGCGTCACGGTACGCTGGTGCACCCAGACTCACCAGACCCTCCTTGACCCGACGTGCCAATGGAGTTCCGTGCTCAACTGTCAGCGAGTACAGTGAGATGTGTTCGGGTGCGTAGGCCAGAAGGTGCTCGGCATCTACGGCTACATCGGCATGGCTTTGACCGGGCAGGCCGGTCATGAGGTCGAGACTTAACTGGAATCTGCCGTTGTTCTGTACCTCATCAAGTGCTCGGCGCACCATGCGTCCGTTGGCCTCGCGGTCCAGGGCGCCAAGAAAACGGTCATTGAAACTCTGCACACCAAGACTGAGACGGTTCACCCCGAACCCGGCCAGCAGGTCCAGTTTCTCAGAATTCAGACTCTCCGGATTTGCCTCAAAGCTCCACTCAAACTCCTCTTCGGAGCCTTCCGGGGACGCACTGGACGCGGGCGCAAAGAGCTGCGACAGGCCGTCAAGAAAGGGTGCCAGTAGTTTACTGGGAACAAGGCTCGGCGTGCCGCCACCAAGATACAGGGAGCTCACATGGGCGTCCGGGAAGATGCGTCTATACCACTCGGCCTCACGGAGAATCCCCTGCAGCGTTGCTGCAATACGCGCCTCACTTACGCCGGTCTCGCTGTAGAAGTCGCAATAACCACAACGAGTGCTGCAGAATGGTAGGTGCAGGTACACCATGAGCTCGTCCGGTTGGCCCAGCTTCAAGGGGCCCTCAATCTGAGCATCTATCATGCTTCCAGTTTACACCAACTCGAGTCGCGTGTCGGGTGGCTGTCCGTCGCGTGGCCGGGTTGTTGATTGCAGAGTGCAGCCTTTATTGCCCGCAGCGTCTTGACAGACGGTGCAATCCGCGCCACCTTCAATGGCATGTCCAGAACAGTACTCTCCATGCTTGCCTCTGCTGCCGAAGCGTTCCCAGATCGTCCCTATGCCCTGCGCAAAACCGAGTCCGGGTGGTTCTCCCGGAGCTATAGCGAGTTACGTGACGATGCGATCACGCTTGCCTGTAGCCTTAAACCATACGGACTTGGGGCGGGAGATACCGCGGTTGTTTTGGCCGAAGG
>PXEI01000199.1 GCA_003564775.1 Spirochaetaceae bacterium | reverse complement strand
CCAATCTGAAACCCCCGAAAGGTGATTCCCATTCCCTGGGAGATACCGGAGGCAGTCTGGAACTCACTGAAATACTCGTAGTTGCGCGCGAACCAGCGTTGGTTACTGCCGATCATGAACACAATCATGAGCAAAAGACCGAAACCAAGAATAACAAACAACCCAACGATCTGACGAGCAAACCGGATTTTAAATTTCATAGAGGAGTTCCTTGTGGAGGTATCAAAACAGATCTCCGTTCGGTTCGAGGAGATCAAGAATATCGCCGTCATAGGTAGCTGCCTCGTTCAGAACGTCGGCCAGAATCTCCCGAACCTCCGGATCCTGCGACTTGGCAACTTCAGATGTCGTGCCGAATGCACGTAACTCGCCGGACTTCATTACCAGGATATAGTCGGCCAGCTGTGAAGTCAGATCTGCGTCATGGGTTACTCCGATCATGCTACAGCCTGCAGTCTTTTTTTCACGCAGTACGCTGAGCATTCGCTCAACCCCGAGACGATCCACAAAGGTTGTTGGTTCGTCCAGGAAGATCAGATTCGGATTCAGTATCATGGCACGGCAGAATGATATCAGTTTTCGTTCACCTCCGGAAAGAGTCGAAGGCCGAAGTGGTAGAATGGAAACCAGGTCGAATCGCTTTGCCCAGGCATAGATGTCGCGGCGTACAACGCCTTCGGCGAGTTCAGGATAGTGAAACTCAAGCGGAAGTGCCAGATTGTCGTACAGCGACATGTTCTGCCAGAGTCCGGCATCCTGAAACACGAACCCGGTGTTTTTTCGCATCTCGCTCATTGCGCGGGGACGGCCACGCAGGGCGTCGACTCCAGCTATTTCAACATCCCCGCGGTCAGGAGGCAACAAGCCAGCGGCGACCTTAAGAAGAGTACTCTTGCCGCAGCCTGAGGGGCCCATAATCAGCGTTGTCTTGCCAAGAGGAAACTCCACCGAGACATCTTTGAGTGCTGCAAAGTCTTCAAACTGAACCGAGATGTTGCGGAGACGAACGCAGGCCTGTACGCCGATTGTTGATGTATTGATAGAACTCATACCACTCACCTAGAGGTAGTATACCAGGGTTAACAGGCCGTTTGCCACAATCAGCAGTGTAAACCCGACGCCGATTGAACGAATAGCATTCTGCGGAATTTCGGTGGATGAACGCTCCACGCGAAAGCCGTAAAACGTGGATACCGTTGCGATCAGTGCGCCAAAGATCAAGCTTTTGAGCATGGTTGAGGCAAGATCAGCCGCGGAAATCGCCTCAAATAAACCCGCTGCATACTGGCTGAACGGCAGGGGCTGAAACAGCTGTGCAATGAAGAACGAGCCCAACAGTCCAAATACATTGAAGTACACGTTGAGTAACATCATGGACAGGGTGACACCGAGGAAGCGCGGCACCACAAGATACGAGATAGGATTAATGCCGGTGGCGATGAAGGCTTCTATTTCCCGGTTAATGACCATGTTACCGATCTCGGTTGTTATGGCGGTTCCTGAACGCGCGAAAACAATAAACGCGGCTAGAATGGGCCCAAGCTCGCGAGTAATGACAATAACCAAGATGGTGTAAATGAGCTGCCCTTGACCGAACTGCGGCAAAAGAGACAAACCCTGAATAACAATGATCCCGCCAAGTCCAAGCGCAATAACTCCAATTACTGGCAGGGCTTCAAACCCGGTAAAGAGCATCTGCATAGTGAGTACTCGCAGGCCACTTCTGCGTCGAAGGAAGAAGCCGGGAATTTCGCGTAGGATTTCGAAGAAGTACCCGAGTGCATACAAGACTGCAGCAAGGCGACGTAATGTTGCTGCTCCGAGTCTTTCAAGGATATCCGCTTTCTGTACCGGGAGCGTGATAAGGCAACTCCTTTGCTTGTACGTATTCTATTCGGCGTTGCCAACGAAAACAAGCTGTAAAGCCAGTCTTTGGCTCAACAATACTCAGCTAAGCAGGCCTTCCATGAACCTGTCCTCGATCTCGCTATTCTGTGCCGTCCTCCCAAGACGCCGGTCCGGCCGGTGAAAGCCGTGAAAGTCGCTTCCGGCGGAAACCAAGAGTCCGTGACGATCTGCCAGCTTTTCCAGGCGGCGGCACTCCTCAAGGGTTGCGTTCGAGTGATACGCCTCAATACCATCAAGGCCAAGCTCCTTCCATTCGGCCAGCTTGGTGTCCAGCTTGGTGAAGGTCATCTGAAGCGACAGCGGATGCGCAATATATGCTTTGCCGCCGCCCCGATGTATAACTCGCAATGCCTCCGAGAGTGCAATACTCTCCCTGCGCTTGAAGAAGCGCTTTCCATTGCCGATGTATCGCTCGAAGGCCTTCTGTTCGGTTGGCACCACGCCCTTTCGAACCAGGTACCTAGCGAAATGTGGCCGCCCCACATTTGTTCCTCCGGCAATCTGAATAAGTTCGTCATATGAACACTCAATTCCTGCCTCACGTATCGCCGCGACCATCTGCAGATTCCGGGTCGTACGGTTTTCCCTGATTACCGTGAGGGCACTGGCAAGTTCGGGTGACTCCGGCTTAAGATTGAGGCCGAGGAGATGAAAAGAACCGTGAGAGTATCCAATATCAAGCTCAACGCCAGGGAAGAACAGCAAACCGTGTTGGGCTGCCTCGGCGGCCGCTTCCTGCGCGCCAGCGACGGTGTCATGGTCGGTGAGCGCGATTGCGCGGAGCCCGGCACGCGCCGCCTCCTGTATGAGCTCGGTGGGGCTAAGTGTCCCGTCAGATGCGGTTGAATGCGTGTGTAAATCGATCATGTGACCTTAAGCATCCGAGTATGGCGCGTCTCGGTCAAGCCTCCTGCGGAGTCCGGCCCCCGAACTGTTCCGAAACGGCAAGGTGGAAGGTCCGCGGGCGGAATTCACGCGCTTTTGGTTCCGTTTCAACCATAGACTGCCGATACTTGTACCTGAGGCGGGGTCTCTTTAGCTTGATTTTCGCTTCTCAGTAGTTTAGAGTTCAGCGCAAGAGGAGCACAAAAGTGCCGAAGGCGAGCACCTACAAAGCCAACAGCGTCATTTATTTTCAGGGCGATGTCGGAGATAGGATCTACATCCTCCAGTCCGGTACCGTGAGTTTGAACTCCAACGACATAGAGACCGGTGAAGAAATTCACGATCAGATAAAAACCGGTGAGTTCTTTGGAGTGAAGTCAGCTTTGGGCAAGTACCCTCGCGAAGAGAATGCAGTTGTACTGACCGACGCCGCAGTTGTTGTCTTCTCAGTCCCAGAGTTTGAGCAGTTGGCGCTCAGCAACACCCGTATCGTCATGAAAATGCTCAAGGTCTTCTCAAATCAGCTGCGCAGGCTGCATACCAAGGTCAGCGGCCTTATGCAGGGAGGCGCCCAGAGTAGTCCCGAGGATGGGCTGTTCCGCATCGGCGAGTACTACATGCGCAAAAAGCAGTATGCACAGGCGGTGTACGCCTTCAATAAATACCTGACCTATTACCCATCGGGGCGGCACCAGGCAGAGGCCTCTCGCCATGCCGAGACCGCTGAGCAGTTTGCCCAGAAGTACGGTTCCGGAAAGGGGCCAGCTGCCCCAGGGTTCCAAGGTGGGTCTCATGGGAATGGTGAGACCGACGGTGGACGCAACGCTGGCGGTGCTGCATCCGGAGGCGGCGGGCAGAACCTTTCGGACTCGGCCAAGGCATACTACGAAGCCGTCTCAAGTTTTAGCCGCGAGGAGTTTGCCAAGGCGCTTGAGCAGTTCAAGCAGGTGGCTGCGTCGGGTGGTGATGAAGAGTATGTGCTTAAGTCAACGTTTGAGATTGGGCGTTGTCTGTTTGGGCTTGAGCGTTATGATGCGGTGATTAAGCACTATACCGGTCTTATCCAGAAGTTTCCTAAGCTGCCGGATCTTACCGAAGCCCTGTTTTATCTGGGGCGTGCGTATCAAGAGTCTGGTGACACGGCCCGCGCAGCATCCTTCTTCAAAAAGATCCTCTCGATGGAGGACGTTGACGAAGGCCTGCGACGAAAGGTAAACAAGGCCGTGCGGGCGCTGGAGGGCAATTAAGACATGGACATGAATCTTGCGGCCTTTGAACGCTTTGCGGTCCATTTTCAGAAAGGCGACCTGCTTTTCTGTGAGTACGAACCGGGCGACGCGTTTTATCTCATACAAAAGGGCCGAGTGCAGATCTCCAAGATCATGGGTGACATTGAGAAAACCATTGATATTCTTCAACCTGGCGAGATCTTTGGGGAGATGGCTATTCTTGAGGAAGCACCCCGCTCCGCAAACGCAGTTGCCTTAGATGATGTAAAGGTTCTAGAGTTCAACCGCGCGAACTTTGAGGTGCTTATGCGCGGCAATCCCCAAATTGCGCTTAAGCTTCTCAAGCTGTTTACCAAGCGCATCTATGACCAACGTCGTCGTTTTATGATTCTGACCTTGGACGATGTACACGCGAAGGTAGCGGATGTGTTTTTGATGATAGACGAGTCGCAACCTTCCAAAGATGTAGGCACCGGTCAACGAGTGTTCTACACCACGCCCGACGACATTGGGCACTGGGCTGGCATATCGCCGGAAAAGAGTCGCGAGGTGTTACAGCACTTTGTGAGCCAGCGACGGGTAGAGATCTATCAAGACCGCATAGTTGTTCGCAACATCAACGACTTCGCGCGTTTCGTGAACTCACGACGCAAGCGTTAACTCTGAGAATCCTCGGTTTCCGGTCGAATCCGTTCTACCGGGACTACTGAGGACCGTTCTCGTAGCCGAGCTGCGGCCTTAAATCTGGGTACTGGTTGCTCAGGCTTGGCTGGAATGAGGAGTTCCTCTCCAGTCGCGGGGTTGCGTCCTACCCGAGCTTTCTGTGCGGGTCGAATATGGAGTTCAACCGTCCCCAACTGACCAAGTGATACACGCTCGCCAAGCATGAGCCCGGTCTCAATAGTCATCAGGTAGTCGTCGATTATCGATTTTGTCTGAGTCTGGGTGGTTCCGTTGCGCGCGGCTACATACTGCACAATTGACCTGAGCGTGAAACGGTCGGGAGCCTCCTCAGGAACTGCCGTAAGCGTGCGGTTGGCATGGACAAAGCTGTTGGTCAGGAAGATTGAGGCTTGTCGCAGGCGTTCGCTCTGCTCCGCGGCCTTGAGCTCCTCCGAGAACGAAGCAATGAACAGTATCTCCGAACTCTGTTTGATCGGCGCGCCTGAAAAACCGGCCACGCTGTCTACATGAAGGTCGCCTGTGAGCTGGACAGAGGCTGCGGAGCTTAACTCGGGGACGTCGGTGCGCAGCGCAATGCTTGCGTACTCAAAACTACGTTCTGGAGACTCACCTTCGCTGGCCAAGGACGTACCGGATGCGGCTGGGCCCAAGACTATGAGCGACCCGGAATAGGTCAGTAGCAAAGCACCTCGGGAGTCCGTGTGTGCGAACGTATCCTCGTGAGTCATGTGCAATGACTGAATCTGTTCATGAAACAGCTGGGTCTTCTGAAACCAGTTCCCTACTACCGCTGGAAGGGCTTCCGCGGCCGAGCCGATATCCGTTTGTTGAGCCACAGACTCAAGGTGCCGCTTTATTCTGTCTGGCAGTTGGTCAAACTGTTCCACAATATGCTCCTTAGAACTGGAATTCACACACAAACCGTGCAATGCTATTACTATATCACATTCTAAAGGAGTCACCGTGGGAGAAAACCTTGATCAGGTTCCTGAAAAGATTAGGGAACACATTAGACAGATAACGGCGAGCTCCGGTTTGCCGGATACCGAGGAGTCGGTGGAACGAATTGCCGAAGGGTGGCTGGAGAAAAAAGCCATGTTTGAGCGGCGAATGACCGAGAACGGAATGAATGAGGTCATGCTCATGGACGGCGATGAGGCTCATGGTGCGTTGATCTTCACGTACTCCGGATCACTGCTCACGATCGGCCCGGTTTCCGAAACAGGTCGGACCGTTGAGGACACCTCTATTGGGTTG
>PXEI01000471.1 GCA_003564775.1 Spirochaetaceae bacterium | reverse complement strand
GGAAGCTTGCCAGGATCTCGTCGCGAGTCGACCGTTCTGAGCCAAAGGAGAGAGCGTAGTCCTGATACAGGGTGTCAAAACTACGTCGTTGGTACTCGCTCATCCGGGTCTGTCGAATTACAAAACTTCGAATATGAGAGACATCTTTCTGCATTGCTGTGTTAGACCTGCCTGAGTTCAATGCCAAGGTACTTCTCCACCTCGGCGATATCTCGCAATGAGAGAAGCTCAAGCGCAGTGCGACGAGCGTAATCCAAACTCATATCAGACAGCGCAAACTTTATCTTTCCGATCAGCCGCGGTTCAACCGACAGCTTTCGGATACCAATTCCAACAAGGAACGGGAGCATGCGAATGTCTGCCGCCATCTCACCACAGATAGAAAGCTTTTCTGGTGTCGCCGCAACGGCCTCGGCAGTGCGAGCAAGTGCCCGTAAGACCGCCGGGTGATGATGCTTATGCATACCACCCACGCGTTCGTTGGTCCGGTCGACAGCAAGCATGTACATGACCAGATCATTGGTACCAATACTCAGGAAGTCTGCGCGGGATGCCAACTCATCAATGCACTCGACCGCCGAAGGTAGCTCCACCATAATGCCCAGCGCAGGGTTTTCACAATGTGGTATGTGCTCCAACTCAAGCTCGGCCAAGCAGTCGTTGAGAATCTCGCGAGACCGGCGAAACTCATCCACAGAGGAAATCATCGGCAAAAGAATTTGCACATGTTGATCTGCCGCAGCGCGCAGCATTGCACGCAACTGCTCCTTGAAGATATCGGTGTTAGCCAACGAGAATCGTATTCCCCTGAAGCCAAGAAAAGGGTTGCGCTCCGGAGGCCCCGGCTGGGTAATCATTTTGTCCCCGCCTATGTCCAGTGTTCGGAGGATGGTTTCGGACCCCGGCATCGCGCTCAGGATTTTGCGGTAGATATGATACTGCTCGTCCTCTGTTGGAAAACTGTTGCGCACGATAAACGGAAACTCGCTCCGATAGAGTCCAATACCCTCCGCATGGTTGCGCCCGGCAAGCTTAACGTCAAACACCAGGTTGATGTTTGCCATAACCTTAACCTGTGTTCCATCTTTCGTGCACCCATGTTCCGGTATAGGTCGTCCTTCCTCGCTCTCACTCTGCGCCGAGTCACGCATTCCGCGGAGTTGCTGGCGGGCGTCGTCATCTGGGTCGACATACAGGTTTCCTTGAAAAGCATCCAGAATAACCGGCGTATTGTCCCGGAGCTCAAACACCCGCTGTTCCTTGCACAAAACAACCGGAAGCCCAAGCGATCTGGCCAGAATGGAGATGTGTGCAGTCACTCCACCCTCGGAAATGACCAGTCCCTCCGCATTCTGAGCAACGATCCTCACCAACTCGGAAGGATAGATGTCGGCAGCCAACACCACCTGTCCAGTGTAGTCACCACCTTCATCCACAGCTCCCTGGAGATTGCGCAGTAAGCGGTGCTCCAGATCCATGAGGTCTTGCGCCTTTTCCTGACTGCGAACATTCGCAGAACCGGCAAGGAGCTCTACATAATGGTGCACAACGCTCCGCACCGCAGTCTGCGGCCCGGAGCCGTTACGAATATGCCTTTCTATACCGGCCACAAACTCCTGATCTTTCAACATAAGCAAGTGCGCGGTAAAGATCATTGAGGCAACGTCCGAGAGATCATCTTCAATCTCGCGCTGCAGACTCTCTAGCTGCTTATGGGTAGCCTCGAGGGCCTCGGCAAGTTTTCTCAGGCCCTCGTGTTCGTCCGATTCTTGGTCATCACCGGTAGATATCTGCACCGCGCGATCCTCAAGCAGGACAGAACGCCCTTCTGCAAACCCCTCGGAAACCGACTGCCCACGCACTACCGAAAGTGTAGATGTCTCGTACTGCCTTTGAGGTACCGGAGCTACTTGCCGTAGCTGCATCAGCATTTCCGCATTCTCAAGCGTGGTGGCAAGCTGTGACGCTATGGCCTGCATAGCCCGAGTGTCGGTTTGGTTAAAGTGATCGGGATCCCGATGTTGGAGAACCATGATTCCAATGCGGTTTGGCCCACGTCTAATTGGTACCGCCAAGAAAGAGCGAAACTCTTCCTCGTTTAATCCCGGAACTTCCTTAAAGTGTGGGCTATTTGGGGCATCTGCCTCGCGGATTGGCCTAAGCTCCGCGAAGGAATGCCCGGTGATTCCCTCACCGACTCGAAGCTCAACCTGATTATCGTTGGGCAGCTGGAGGCCGTGACTCGCACGCAATACCAGACTGTCCCGGAAGGAGTCGTACAGATAAATTGAGCACACATCGGACTGCATGTGCTCGGCGATCAATCTGACTACATCCGAAAGAAAGCCCTCCAGGGTGCTTTTTTTCTCAAACAAGCCAGCTAGTTCGGCCACGTTCCAAATTAAATCAATACTGTCTCGTTCGTTTCTCATAGACCCGGCTTTCCCAATTCTTAATACGACCCTAAAAACGGGCCCATAGTATCACACCTGACGCTACAAATATAGGCAAACTATAGCAAAGACGACAGACGTCCCCGAATAAACTCCGACTTCTCCTTGAGCCCGACACCACCAGTATCCAGCAGGAGAACGTCGGGGCGCTGAGGATTCAGCCGCACCTTACCACCCGAACTCTCGATCATGCGCAACACACGATCCACCGAAACCTCAACGAGCTTTGAGAACTCAACCTCAACAACACCTTTACGTTCTCGCAGACTGGATATCTTCAGCCTGCGGCAAAGTATGCGTATCTCGGCAAGTGACAGCAAGCTTTGAACCTCGTCCGGCATCGGCCCGAAACGATCCTCAAGATCCGCCACAACCGAGATTAACTCGTCGTCGCTTCCAATTCCCGCAATGCGTTTATAAAGTGCCATCTTCTCCAGAGCTTCGTCGATATAGGCATCTGGAATAAAGCCGGAATACTCAAGCTCGAGGTATACATCAATCTCAGGTTCGCCAACCATCTCGGCATCCAGTTCTCGTATTGCGTCGTCGAGCAACCGAAGATACATATCAAAGCCGACGGAAAGGATGTCCCCGCTTTGTTGACTTCCAAGCAAGTTGCCAGCTCCTCTTACCTCCAGATCCTTAAGCGCAATCTTGAAACCCGACCCGAGCTCAGTATAGTCGGAAATGATTTGAAGGCGCTTCATCGCAAGCTCCGACAACGCTCGTTCCTCCGGATAGAACAGGTAGGCGTAGGCGGGCCTGTCCGAGCGTCCGACACGACCCCGCAGCTGGTACAGCTGAGCTACGCCGTACATGTCTGCCCGGTCGATAATGATCGTGTTTACATTGGGAATATCGATCCCATTCTCTATGATCGTTGTGGAGACCAAGACCTGAAAACCACCATGAATAAAGCGATGCATGATGTCCTCAAGCCGGCTTGGCGACATCTGTCCATGCGCGACCTCCACCATAACTTCCGGAAGGAGCCGTTCGATAAAGAGTTTCACGTTGCCGAGCGTTTCTATCCGGTTGTGCAGGAAATACACCTGTCCGCCGCGCTCAATCTCGCGCTGTATGGCCATGGCGATGTCCTCTTCCGAGAACTGCCGAATAACGGTCTCTATGGGCAAACGGTTGTTTGGAGGCGTCTGGAGGATAGACATGTCACGAATCTTCAACAGCGACATATGCAGGGTTCGGGGTATTGGTGTAGCGGTTAGTGTTAGACTGTCAACTGAATGCTTAAGCTCTTTAAGCCGTTCCTTGTCCTTCACGCCAAAGCGCTGCTCCTCATCCACAATAATGAGCCCGAGATCCGCATAAGCCACATCCTTCTGGAGGATCCGATGCGTTCCTACAATGAGATCTACATCTCCCTTGGCCAAGGCTGCCAGAGCCTTCTTCTGCTCCGGCTTGGGAACAAAGCGTGACAGCATTGCGGTTTTGACCGGAAACTTCTTGAGACGTTCGTTGAGATTCTCATAATGCTGCTCGGCCAGTATGGTGGTTGGTGCCAGGAGCGCAACCTGCTTCCCGGCACTGACGGCCTTGAAAGCCGCTCGCATAGCGGTCTCGGTCTTCCCGTACCCAACATCGCCACAGACCAAACGGTCCATAGGAGCCGGCTTTTCCATGTCCTGTTTGACCTCGGCAATGCAGCGAAGTTGGTCGGGTGTCTCTTCAAAGGGAAAGCCTGCCTCGAAGTCGTACTGCCAGTCGATGTCCGGCGGAAAGGCATACCCACGGGCACGCTTGCGCTGCGAGTACAGCGTGATAAGATGCTCGGCCAGATCCTCTACGCTTTTGCGAACCTTGCTTTTCCTATTTTCCCAGCTCTTGCCACCAATAGTGTCGAGCCGTGGCGGCGTACCTCCATGACCAATGTAGCGCTGGACCAGGTTGACCTGCTCAATAGGGATGTAGACGTACTCGCCGCCTGCGTACTCAAGGTGCATGTAGTCACGTTCAAAGCCAGCCGCCTTGATCCGGCTAATGCCTTGGTAGCGGCCAATTCCGTGCCCAACATGCACCACGTAGTCACCCGGAGAGAGATCCACAAAGGTGTCAATTGCACTGCTCTCGGCCTTCTTCACCGACTGTGCGACACGCTTTCTGCGGCCGAATATCTCGTTCTCCTGGACTATACAGAGTTTCGCATCCGGCACCGCAAATCCGGAAGAAATGCTCTCAGGCAGAATCTCAAGTTTCCCTGACTCAAGGCTCTCAGACAGCATATGCCCAATACGGGACGCCTGAGCTTCATTATCCGCAAGAATATAGACCTGGTAGCCAGCTCCCAGGAGATACCCCAGCTCCTCTCGGAAAAACTCCATGTTCCCGAAATAGGAACGTGGAGGATCATAGGCAAACCGAATGGCGGGCTCTCTGTCAGACAAGGTGTGGAAACGGATCAGTCTCGAGCTCTCTTCCAACCGCTCAAAGGCATGCAAAAGAGTCTCAGGCTTGGGGGCCGGTCCGTCACGTTTTGCTTCCAGGTACAGTTTGGTGGTCTCTTTCGTGTAGGCCTCGCTCCCGTTCTTAAGGCGCTCATAGTCGAGCAGCACTACCGCAGCATCGAAATACTCGGCCAAGGTCGCTTGCGATTCACAGACCAGGGGATAATAGCGTTCCTCACCGGGGTGTCCGGCTCCAATCAGCAAACTCTCCAGTACCGCCTCATCAGGCTCACCGCCGACGGCCTGCGGCCATACATCGCGCAAGCGATTCACCAGCTCTTGGTCCCAGACAATCTCACGTGAGGGGTGTATCCGCGCAGACTCAACCGTACCTGTGGAACTCTGTGACTCCGGGTCAAATAGCCTGATCTGTTCGATCTCGTCAAACTCAAAAACTATTCGCAGACCTTCTGTTGATCCGGGTGGATAGATATCAAGCACCTCGCCACGCAATGCAAACTCACCTCGCAGCCCTACACGAGGCACGCGCAGATACCCTTCACGCACCAGGCGTTCAGCCAGCATCGGGGGATCTATGGTGTCTCCAACCGCAATGGACTGGGAACGGCTCCTGATATACTCAGGTGGTGGTACGGGTGTGAGTGCCGCTCGCAAAGGTGCCACAACCACCCGCGCGGCACCGGCCGCAAGTTCAGAAAGGACATGCACTCTCCGACCAAAAACCGGCGAGTGTACCGCAACCGAGTGGTATGGAGCGGTCTCCCAACCGGGAAACAGGAGAGTTGGCACACCAAAGAGTTGGAGATCTTCACGAAGGTCCTCGGCCTCTTGCTCTGTAGGGGTTATAATGAGAAGGTCGGTCTTTCGCCGGTGCACGAGATCGGCGCAGATAAACGCGGCAAAGCTTCCCTTAGGCCCGGCGGGTTCTAAGGGGAAACTCATCTGCTCAAAACGCCGATGCAGAGTCCGAAGTGCTTCGTTGGAGCCAATACGCTCAAGAATGCGATTGTAGAATAATGATTTCATGCTGTTCAGCCGACAATTGTAACGGATATGGAAGTGAAAAAGGCCCTCACACCGTGGATCGTCTGTTTTGTCCTCTT